>WLES01000001.1 GCA_009704155.1 Actinomycetota bacterium
CTCAACGTCTATGCCGGACTCGTCGAGCGGTCGGGTGGCTCCGATGACCACCCCGACTGTGTTCTTTCCCCCCGAGCGCCGAACTGCATCGTCAACAATCCGCTGCGCAACAGATTTCCCTTCGGATGTCGAGTGCTGGACGGGCGCCGAGTCAGGGTTTGAGGTTGCTGCCAGAACGAAAACCGTTGCCTCGGATTCTTCCGCTGCGATGAAGGCAGGCTCGAGCGGACCGAAGCCAAGATACGGACTCACCGTAACTGCGTGGGACCTCAGTGGCCCGTGACGCAACCACGCGTCGGCGTACGCTTCCATCGTCGAGCCAATATCTCCCCGTTTTCCGTCAGCGATGACACACAACCCAGCCTCCGTCGCCTCTGAAATCAGTGTCTCCAGTGCGGCGTATCCAGCAGACCCAAAGCGTTCGAAATAGGCGACTTGAGGTTTGACAATGCCCACCCGGCTCGACGCTGCAGCCAGAATGCTTCGACCCATTTCAAGAGCACCATCGGGAGCGTCGGCGAGCCCCCAGTCAGACAAGGACTGGGGAGAAGGATCTATGCCAATGCACAGCGCCCCAACCGAGTCGCGGATATCGGTGAAATGAGAGGCAAGGCCTACCACTGTGCCCTCATTTCCGCATACTCCTGCAGGCTCGTTACCCGGAGTTCCTCGTGTCGTGCGTCGATCGCAGCAACAGCGGCCGACACCTGGGCTATCGTCGTGACAATCGCCTTGTCTGCTGCGACAGCCTCACGGCGGATCTCCATTCCATCCGCCCTCGCGCTTCGGCCCGACGGAGTGTTGATGATGAGGTCTATCTCACCAGCTCGAATCATGTCGACGATGCTCGTTGTTCCCGGTGTAGCTTGTGACCGCTTGGTCACCGTCTCCACTGCAATTCCGTTGCGGACCAGGATCTCTGCTGTCCCGTCTGTTGCAACCAGCCGAAATCCCATTTGGCTCAACCGTTGCATAGGCAACACGATGGACCGCTTGTCGCGGTCAGCGACCGAAACAAACACCGTCCCCGAGGATGGCAATCCTCCGTATGCAGCGGTCTGGCTCTTTCCGAACGCAATCGGAAAGTTCCGATCGATTCCCATTACTTCGCCAGTCGAACGCATCTCTGGACCAAGAACCGAGTCGACAACGCGCCCTTCGACGGTTCGGAATCGTTTGAACGGAAGCACGGCGCCTTTCACCGAGATGGGAGCGGAGCTCGGAACACGTGCACCGTCGCGTGCAGGGAGCAATCCACTCTCGATGAGTTCGGTGATCGTCGAACCAACCATGACAAGTGCGGCCGCTTTCGCGAGTTGGGTTCCCATGGCCTTTGACACAAACGGCACTGTTCGACTTGCTCTGGGGTTCGCCTCAAGAACGTATAGGACGCCGGCTGAAATCGCGAACTGAACATTGAGCAAACCGCGAACATCAATGCCTCTGGCAATCGCCTCCGTCGCCGCGACGACGTGGTCAATGACCGAACGACCGAGAGTTACTGGTGGCAGTGTGCAGGCAGAGTCACCTGAATGGACGCCTGCTTCCTCAATGTGTTCCATTACACCGCCGATGTACAACCGTTCGCCGTCAAAGAGTGCGTCGACGTCAATCTCAATCGCATCGTCGAGAAACCTATCAACGAGCAAAGGAGCGTCAGGCCCGATGATTGCGTGCTCGGCGACGCGCTCGAAATAGTCCGTCACAGAGGGTGAGTCGTAAATAATCTCCATTCCCCGCCCACCGAGAACGTAAGACGGACGAACCAAAACCGGGTACCCAATGTCTTCCGCGACACGAATGGCAGAACTCACGTCGGTCGCTACGCCGTTCTTCGGTGCAATCAGTGATGCCGCCTCGAGAATCGCAGAAAATCGTCCCCGTTCTTCGGCGCTATCAATCGCATCTGGCGTGGTCCCAAGGATTCGGACTCCGTTGTGCGCAAGGCCATGCGCAAGCCCGAGGGCTGTCTGTCCACCTAGCTGCACGACCACTCCGACGATTTCCCCACTCTGAGCCTCAGCATCGATGACCTCGAGAACATCCTCAAGTGTGAGCGGTTCAAAATAGAGGCGGTCAGACGTGTCGTAATCGGTTGATACCGTCTCCGGATTGCAGTTGATCATGATCGTTTCGAAACCGGCGGCCGAAAGAGCGAACGATGCGTGCACGCACGAATAGTCGAATTCAATGCCCTGACCAATCCTGTTTGGCCCTGAGCCGAGGATCACCACCTTGCGGCGGCCGGACGGCACAACCTCCGTTTCAGAATCGTAGGACGAATAGTGGTAAGGGGTAAGGGCTGGGAACTCTCCGGCGCATGTGTCCACAGTCTTGAAAACTGGCCTTACACCGTTGTCACGTCGGAAGGCTCGCACTGAGTCCTCGGAGGCATCCCACAACTCCCCCACCTGAACGTCGCTCAGGCCGTGATACTTCGCCTCGCGCAGTGCGTCGACGTCGAAGGGTGAGCGCGCGACCTCGGCAGCGACCTCGTTGATGAGCGCAATCTGGTCGAGAAACCAGGGGTCAATTCCGGTCGCCTCGAACAACTGCTCAACGGTTGCGCCGGCTCGGAGGGCCTGCTGGACGACAACGATGCGACCGTCCGTGGGATGCGCTGACAGGGCGACGAGGTCGTTGACGGTCTCGCCGGAATTTTTCCATGTGAAGGAGCTACCCCTTTTCTCCAGAGATCGAAGGGCCTTGTTAAGCGCCGTCGAGAAGTTGCGACCAATCGCCATTGCCTCGCCGACGCTCTTCATCGTTGTCGTCAACCCGGTATCTGCTTCGGGGAATTTTTCAAAAGCAAACCGTGGAACCTTAACCACAACGTAATCAAGAGTCGGTTCAAACGACGCTGGCGTTACACCGGTGATGTCGTTGGTGATCTCATCCAGTCGGTAGCCGATGGCGAGTTTCGCCGCAATCTTGGCAATGGGAAATCCCGTTGCTTTCGACGCTAGAGCGCTCGATCGACTCACGCGCGGATTCATCTCGATGACAATGACACGTCCATCAACCGGATCCACCGCAAACTGAATATTGCACCCTCCCGTGTCGACCCCCACCAACCGAATGATGTTGATGCCGATATCCCGAAGGTTCTGGTACTCGCGATCGGTGAGAGTCAGGGCCGGCGCGACCGTAATTGAGTCGCCCGTGTGAACGCCCACGGGATCGACGTTTTCGATTGAACAGACAACGACCGTGTTATCAGCTGTGTCGCGCATGAGTTCGAGTTCGTACTCTTTCCAGCCGAGAATCGACTCCTCAAGAAGTACCTCACTCGTCGGGCTCTCGTGAAGCCCGTTACCCACCATTCGATGAAGTTCGTGCTGGTTGTAAGCGAACCCGGAGCCGAGCCCTCCCATAGTAAACGACGGCCTGATCACAACCGGGTAACCGGTTGACTCCACGAACTTCTCAGCGTCGGCGATGTTGTCGACAACAACCGATTTGGCCACATCGGCGCCCGACGCGAGAACGAGATCCTTGAAAATCTGGCGGTCTTCTCCGCGACGGATGGCCTCAAACTTCGCTCCGATCAGCTCAACACCGTACTTCTCGAGAATTCCCAGGGAGTGAAGTGCCATCGCTGCGTTGAGAGCAGTCTGGCCACCGAGGGTTGGGAGAATCGCGTCAGGTTTCTCCTTTGCGATGATCGCTTCGATGACGTCCGTCGTGATCGGCTCGATATACGTTGCATCGGCGAAATCAGGGTCGGTCATAATCGTCGCGGGGTTCGAGTTGATCAGGATGACCCGAATTCCCTCGTCGCGCAGGACTCGACACGCTTGAGTACCCGAATAGTCGAATTCTGCCGCTTGACCAATCACGATCGGTCCAGAACCAATCACGAGAACTGAGTTGATATCGTCACGCTTTGGCATGTCAGATTCCCTTCACAACGAGGTCGCGAAAGCGATCAAACAAATACGTTGAGTCATGCGGGCCCGCCGCAGCTTCCGGGTGATACTGAACGCTAAACGCCGGTACATCGAGTGCGCGAAGTCCTTCGACGCAGTCGTCATTCAGTCCGACGTGGCTAACTTCAACGCGACCGTAGCCGGCTGGGGAGTCAATCTCACCCGATGTCGGTGCGTCAACCGCAAACCCGTGGTTGTGAGCAGTGATCTCAATTCGGCCCGTTTGCTTGTCACGCACTGGCTGGTTGATTCCACGGTGGCCGTACTTCAGTTTGTATGTGTCAAAGCCCAGTGCGCGACCGAGCAGTTGGTTTCCGAAACAGATTCCAAAGAAAGGAATTCGACGGTCGAGAACTTCTCTCAAGAGCTTCACGTGTCGGTCGGACGCGCTCGGGTCACCAGGACCGTTTGAGTAGAAGACCGCAACGGGCTCAACGGCGAGCAGATCGTCAATTGTCGAGGTCTCTGGCAAGACGTGCACGTCGAACCCGCGTGCAGCGAGATGGCCGAGAGTTGCGCGCTTGACACCGAGGTCGAGCACAGCCAACGCACCAATCGAATTCGTTGTGGCGGGGACGACATAAGTCTCCCCCGTTGACACTGCATCCGAGAGGTTGAGGCCGGACATCTCGGGGCTTTCCGCCACGCGAGCAACCAGTTCGGAGCGCTCTCTTCCGTCAAGCGCGAAAATGCCGGCCCGCATCGCACCGGATTCACGGATGATTCGAGTTATCGCTCGGGTGTCAACCCCGCTGATCCCAACGACACCCGCCTCGATGAGATTGTCTTCAAGACTTCGCTCAGAACGATGATTTGACGATCGGCGTGATGGGTCACGAACGATGTACCCTTCAACCCATATTCGTCGGGATTCCTCATCGGTTGTGTTCATTCCGGTGATTCCGATGTGTGGTGACGTTTGCACGACAATCTGCCCAGCATAGGAGGGGTCAGTCAACGTCTCTTGATAGCCACTCATTCCGGTGTTGAAGACGATTTCGCCGACGGTGTCTCCAATTGCGCCGAACGAGAAGCCGTCGAAGAACCGTCCGTCCTCGAACACCAGTGTCGTGTTGTGCTTCATCAGCGCATCAGCTCCTCTGCGGCGACTACCAATCCGTCCCTTACTGTCTCTTTTCCGTGAAAAATCGTTGAGATGACCCGCCCCGGAAGGGTGAGGTTCTGAAAAGGGGAATTCACGCTGCGCCCAGCGAGACGATCCGCCGTCCAGGGAGTGGAAGGAGTTGGGTCGAACAGCGTGATATTTGCAACAGAGCCAACAGCGAGCGGCTTGTCGTAGCCAGGGACTCCCCCGATTTGCGCTGGTGTCGTCGATGCGACGCGCGCGATGTCCTGCCAGTTCATGAGACCCGTTTCGACGAGCGCCTTGGTCATAACCACCAGCGCGGATTCAAGTCCAACCATTCCGAACGCCGCGTCCGCCCATGTTCCTTCTTTCGCGTCAACCGAGTGAGGTGCATGGTCAGTGGCAACTATGTCGATGGTCCCGTCAGCGAGACCCAACCGAACAGCCTCAACGTCCTCAGCTGTGCGCAGTGGCGGATTCACTTTGAACAAAGGTGAATACCCTCGAGCGAGATCCTCGGTTAGAAGCAGGTGATGAGGAGTCGCTTCAGCCGTGACGGTTATGCCGCGGCGCTTCGCCCAGCGAAGAACATCCACAGCACCTGCGGTCGAAACGTGGCATACGTGCAAACGGGCACCGACGGCTTCAGCGAGCAGGACATCGCGAGCAATGATTGCTTCTTCGGCGACAGCTGGCCAACCAGCGAGGCCAAGTTCGGTCGATACAACGCCTTCGTTCATCTGACTGCCAACAGTGAGTGACGGGTCTTGTGCGTGCTGGGCAACAACTCCCCCGAAAGTAGAGACGTATTCGAGTGCACGACGCATGAGTAGAGCGTCGGCAACGCACCTACCGTCGTCCGAGAAGACACTGACTCGTGCACGACTCGCTGCCATTGCGCCAATGTCAGCGAGTTGAAGGCCGTCGAGGTTCTGGGTCACGGCACCGACTGGGCGGACCGTAACGTATCCGGCAGCGACTCCTAGATCCAGCACGCGCTCAACCACCGCGGCGTTGTCAGCTACAGGGTTCGTATTCGCCATGGCGTGAACGGCGGTGTATCCACCTGCGGCAGCCGCCCGCGAGCCCGTGAGTACCGTTTCGGAGCTCTCACCGCCTGGCTCGCGAAGATGCGTGTGGAGGTCAACCAACCCCGGTAGCGCGATCAGCCCACTCGCGTCAATAACGCGATCAGCAGTGACCGTCGACTGGCCCTCACCGCTTATCAATCCATCAACCACCACAATGTCTGCGGTTTCGCCACCCATTTGCCGAGCTCCGCGTATCACGATCGTTGTCACCGGTTACCTCCCATAATTCTCTGCAGCACTGCCATTCGCGCAGCGACACCGTTCGTCACCTGTTCCGTCACGGTGGACCGCGCAGAGTCTGCGACGCTGCTCGAGATTTCTAGTCCACGATTCATTGGGCCCGGATGCATGACAATCGCGTGATCCCCCAGCTTTGCCAGGCGCGGTGCCGTCATCCCCCAGAATCGTGAGTACTCCGACTCGTTCGGGAAGAATCCACTGGACATCCGCTCCCGCTGAACACGGAGGGTCATCACGACCTGTGGGTCGGAGTCAAGCGCGTCGTCGAGTGTAGAGAATGTTTGCACGCCCATGCCAGCGAGCCCCCGAGGTTGTAGCGAAATCGGAGCGGCAACCGAAACAGTTGCGCCGAGAGTCGAAAGCAACCACAGGTTTGAACGCGCGACTCGCGAGTGGAGCACGTCACCGGCGATAACAACACTGACCCCCGTGAGGTCCCTCCCCTGCGATGTCGATCCGAGGAGGCGGCATCGAACGGTGTATGCGTCGAGTAGAGCTTGAGTTGGGTGCTCGTGAGTGCCGTCACCAGCATTCACGATGTGGGAGCCAACCCAACCGCTGCGGACCACTGTTTCAGCCGACCCCGATTGAGCGTGACGCAACACAATCGCGTCGGCGCCCATCGCCTCAAGCGTCTTGAGTGTGTCCTTAAGGCTCTCGCCCTTCGACACGCTCGAACCAGCTGAAGTGAACGTGATGACATCGGCGCCGAGTGCACGCGCTGCGACCTCGAACGACAGCCGGGTGCGAGTCGAATCCTCGAAGAATACGTTGGCAATCGTCATCCCCTGCAGTCCAGTTTTCGACGACTCCTTGGTGGCACGAGCAACAGCCATGTCGTGGGTGGCGTCGAGTAGCGAAATAGCTTCCGCTTTGTCGAGTTCGCGCGTGGAGATGAAGTGCTTCACGCGATCGTCACCTCATCTGAATCGTCTACCTCAGAAAGGCAGACGTTGACGCGCTCGTCATGAGCAGACGGCAGGTTCTTGCCGACGAAGTCCGCACGAATGGGAAACTCGCGGTGCCCACGGTCGACCAATACGGCGAGCCTTACTATAGACGGCCGCCCCAGTGCCGTAATCGCGTCAAGAGCAGCCCTTGCCGTGCGGCCAGTGAACAGAACATCGTCAACGAGAATTACCGTTGCTCCGTCGATTCCGTTGGCTGGAGTCTCTGACGCACTCAACGAACGCGTTGGCGCGTCAACCAGGTCGTCTCGAAACTCGGTCACATCGAGTGTTCCGACGTCGATTGGTTGCGGTTCGATCTCGGCAACGTTTTGAGCGAGGCGTTTGGCAAGGTGCACACCGCGTGTAGGGATGCCGAGAAAAAGCAGTCCCTGTGCACCGCGCTGGGACTCAACTATCTCGTGAGCTATGCGTTTGAGCGCTCGATCAATATCTGGTTTGGTGAGGACAGTGCGTGCCATGTCACCCTACCTTTCCCGCCTCACAGGACGCTTTAAAGGTTGTGTTGGTTCAGACTAGCGCAGGATTTACCGAGCGCGCGTAATCGCGCCCACGACACCCCCAATGAACCTGGCCGCGTCATCCGAACCGTACTCGTCGGCCAGCGCGAGCGCTTCCGCGCGGACAGCGTCCGCCGGTGTCTCTGAGTAGAGCAACTCCCACGTAGCGAGACGGAGAATCGCTCGGTCAACCGCAAAAAGTCTGGCAAGAGTCCAGTCCGTCAGGTTGGTCGACAGGACACGATCAATCTCGACGAGGTTGTCGTTGACACCGTTGACGAGCAGCACAACGAACCCCAGCTCCGTGAGCGGCTCACGTTTGGCAGTCTCGCGCGATTCATAGTCTGAAAGAGCTACAGAGAGATCCTGTCCACGTTGCTCAGCTGAATACAAGACGTCAAATGCCGCCTTTCGGGCCTTGCTGCGCGCCGACACTATTCGGTTACTCGACCGAGGTACGAACCATCTCGAGTGTCAATCTTGACCTTGGTGCCCTGTTCGATGAAAAGCGGCACCTGAATTTGATAACCCGTCTCGACGGTTGCAGGTTTTGTTCCACCAGTTGACCGATCGCCCTGTAGGCCGGGTTCGGTATAGGTGATTTCGAGGATCACCGATGTTGGCAGCTCGATGTAGAGAGGGACATCGTTGTTCATTGCGAGCTGCACTGACTGGTTTTCCAGCATGAAGTTGACCGCGTCGCCCACGACGGCACTTGACACCGTGACCTGATCGTAATCGGTGAGGTCCATAAACACGTAGCCGTCGCCGTCCTGATAAAGGTACTGATAATCACGGCGATCAACGGTTTCAAAATCGATCTTGGTACCGGCGTTAAACGTGCGGTCAACGACCTTCCCCGACATCACACTCTTCATCTTGGTTCTAACGAACGCGCCGCCCTTGCCCGGCTTGACGTGCTGGAAGTCGATTACGGTCCACAACTGGCCGTCAAGGTTGAGCACGCTACCGTTTTTGATGTCATTCGTCGTTGCCATTGATATTCCCTTTGAGTTGATGTCTTCGATTGAACCTATTTGACGCCAAGAGCAACGAGAGCGAGTCGGTACGATTCAACGCCGAAACCGGCTATCACTCCCCGTGAGACTCCGGCTATCACCGAATTGTGGCGGAATTCTTCGCGTGCGTGTGGATTCGAGATGTGTACTTCGATGACCGAGAGCTCAGCCTGTGACACCATCGCCACGGCGTCTCGAATTGCATACGAGTAGTGCGTGAAGGCTGCTGGGTTGAGAACAACATCGCACGATTCGTCAATTGCTTCGTGCAACCACGAAATCATCTCCGACTCAGAATCGGTCTGGCGCACGTCGATTGAAGTCGTACTGGACGACATCGACTCCAACTCCGACACGAGTTCATCCCATGACACCGAGCCGTAAACGTCCGGCTCACGCGAGCCGAGGCGCGAGAGGTTCGGTCCGTTGAGAACGAGGATTCGACGCATAGGGAGAGCCTACCCAGCGATCTCTGAGTACGCCGCGAAGAGGAGTGACTCGTCAGCGACAGCCGTGACCGTCGGGCGCGCGATGTCATCGAGCATGACGAACCGAAGCGATGCACCTCGGGCCTTCTTGTCACGACGCATCGTCGCGAGTAGCGATTCCCATCGTCCGGCTGGATAGGTCACGGGAAGTCCAAGCAGCGAGCCCAGAATGTGCCTGTGGCGATCTACAACGGCATCGTTTAGGCCGCGAGTCATTCTTGAAAGTTCGGCTGCAAACACCATCCCGATGGACACAGCTGCTCCGTGCCGCCAGCGATAACGCTCTGCGTGCTCGATTGCGTGCCCGAGAGTGTGTCCGTAATTGAGGATCTCGCGCACACCTGTCTCGGTGAAATCCTCGGACACGATGGTGGCCTTGACCTGAATCGCTCTGTGGATGACATCCAGGCCACTGTCGGAAAGGGGGTTGAGGGCAGCGTCAACATCCGATTCGATTGCATCCAAAATTTGTGGGTCGGCAATAAAGCCTGCCTTGACGATCTCCGCAAACCCCGCCCTTGCTTCTGTTCCCGGCAACTCAGCGAGAATCTGAGTGTCGACAAGGACGACCGCAGGGGCGTGGAAAGATCCGACAAGGTTTTTGCCCTCAGCGGTGTTGATTCCAGTCTTGCCACCGAGCCCAGCATCGACAGCCGCGAGGATTGTGGTTGGAACTGTAATGAAGCGAACACCGCGGAGCCACGTTGCTGCGACAAATCCAGCGAGGTCTGTAGCAGCTCCCCCGCCGAGACCAATGACCGAGTCCGACCTGGTGAAATCCTGTTGGCCCATGATTCCCCAACAAAATGCTGCGACCTCAACGCGTTTTGCGTCCTCGCTGTCTGGAATCTCTGCGAGTAGGACGTTGACCTGCCCGGCAAGCTGATCTCTCACGGATTCCGCGAATCGCGCCATCGATGGTTGATGAACGAGAAGAGCCTTTGTGCCTGCAGGGAGGTGGTTGACGATTTCCGACAGCGCACCCTCTCCAACGAGAACGTCGTACCCTCTCTCCCCTGTTACCGAAATCGTGTTCACGAAAGAGCCTCGAGCCGCGAATACAAACGGTCGACGTGGGAATCCATCGTTCCGTGCGACGTGTCAATCTCGACGTCTGCGAGTCGTTGGTAGATCGGCATGCGCCGCTCAACGAGTGAAATCCATGATTCAAGCCCGTCAAGAAGTGGCCTTTTGTCGTTCGCGATTCGTTCCTCTACTGCCTCAGCGGACACTGTTACCAGAACGACTGTCTGGTCGGCGAGATCACTCTGAGTGTCGAGATTCTCCACCGCACCTCCCCCAAGCGCCACGATCCCCTCAGTCTCAAGGGCAACCGTTACTGCTTGGCGTTCCCACTCCCGAAATCGCGCCTCACCGTGCGTTCCAAAAATCTCGACAATCGGGCCGTGTTCGTTGACAATGAGTGAATCGGTGTCGGTGAATGGAACCCCGAGCAACTTTGCGACCGACTTCCCCAGTCGGCTCTTTCCGGCGGCGGGAGGTCCGATCAGCACTGCTACCGGCTTCATCAATTATCCCGCTGGGGGGAGATGCCATGCGGGATTGATGAGACGAATGAGTCGAGATTACGTCTCGTCTCGGCGATAGAGTCACCACCGAACTTCTCAAGCACAGCCTCCGCAATGACAAGGAGAACCATCGCTTCGGCAACGACACCTGCAGCGGGCACTGCACAAACATCGGAACGCTGGTGATGAGCGGCTGTCGCCTCACCCGTTGATGTATCGACCGTTCTGAGTGCGTGAGGAACTGTTGCAATCGGCTTCATTCCAGCGCGAACGCGGAGAACCTGCCCAGTCGACATACCGCCTTCAATGCCACCAGCTCTGTCAGAAAGACGTTCAATGCCGTCACCCGGCACCATTTCGTCGTGGGCGAGACTGCCGGGTCGCCTGGTTGTGGCAAATCCATCGCCGACTTCAACGCCCTTGATTGCCTGTATTCCCATCATTGCTCCGGCGAGCCTGGAATCCAGACGCCTGTCCCAGTGGGTGTAGGAGCCGATCCCGGGTGGCAGACCGAATACGACGACCTCAACGACTCCACCCAGAGTGTCGCCATCGCTGTGCGCCTGATCCACGCGGTCGACCATGAGTTTGGATGTAGCGGAATCGAAACACCGAAGCGGGTCTGCGTCAAGCGAAGCGACGTCCGTCATGCGCGGCGCTGGCGTTCCCTCAGGTACTGAAACCTCTCCGATTGCCACGGTATGGGCCAGCGCATGAATGCCCAGTTCCCCGAGAAATGACCGAGCGACTGCTCCAAGTGCCACGCGGGTAGCCGTCTCACGTGCTGACGCGCGCTCAAGCACATTGCGCGCATCGTCAAAGCCAAACTTCTGCATGCCAGCAAGGTCAGCGTGGCCTGGGCGCGGGCGGGTCAACGGCGCACCACGACCTGCGGATGGCTCGTATCCATCGACGGCTTCGGGGTTCATGACCTCGACCCATTTGGGCCATTCAGTGTTCGCGATACGCAGGGCGATCGGGCTCCCCATGCTGAGGCCGTGTCGTACACCGCCCGAAATCGTGACGGCGTCTTCCTCGAACTTCATGCGAGCCCCGCGACCGTAACCTAAACGACGGCGGGCCAAATCGGCACGGATTGCGTCAAGCGACACGGGAAAACCAGCCGGAAGGCCCTCGATTATGCCAACGAGTTCGGGTCCGTGCGATTCTCCTGCGGTTAGCCAGCGCATGTCACCATTCTCCCAGACCGTGACTCGATTAGAGACCAACCGCAGAGCGCATTGCCGTGACGATTGTCGACTCGTCAGGCAACTCGTCCTCGACGTCACCGCCGTAAAAGAGTCGTGATTGCCGGAGGGCTTGCCACAGCAGCATCCACTTTCCGCTGACTACGGGAAGTCCGCGCGCAGTCCACTCTGTTGCGAGGACGGTCGGCCACGGGTCGTAGGTCACGTCGAACAGGGCGCTGCCGTCGATTCCCTCGATGGTCTCGTCGTCGAGAACTGCCGAACTCGGCAGAGTGTTGACAACGATGTCTGCTGAAACCGTTGCTCCGAGTCGCTCCACTCGCGGTGTGACACCAAGTCGCGAAGCAACTTCTGTTAAGTCAGTCGTCCGCGACTCGTCTCTCACGAGGAACGTGAACTCGGTAACACCGATGCCGTGTAAAGCGACGAGCAAAGACTGGGCCGTCGCTCCAGCGCCGATCAGGATTCCTGATTCACCAACGGTGTCTAACTGACTGCTGAGTGCCTGCTGAGCACCCCAAACATCAGTGTTGAAACCCAACCAGCCCTCCGGGCGGCGGACAATTGTGTTGACAGCACCTGTTAGTGAAGACACAGAACACTCCGAGACAACACGCTGTCGAGCCGCACGCTTGAGGGGCATCGTGAGTGAGAAGCCCTCCCACAAACTGTGCAATTCAAGGAACGTTGGAAGCTGTTCCTCCACGACCTCGAACTTGTCGTAGGTTGCGTCAATGCCCAATCGAGTAATGACCGCGGAGTGCAATGCCGGAGACAGGGAATGTCCAATCGGACTTCCGAGAACTGCGAAATTGCTACTCACAGTAAGCGGCGTTTTCTTCGCTCGCTCGACACCACGCTTGTAATTGACCCACGGCACGACCGTGCTCGGCTGCGGTCACCGAAAACACCGTTTCACCAGTCTTGAGGTTGATGGGAACGAAGAAATACCAAGGCCCAGGTGTCGGTTCGAGCGCAGCGCGAAGAGCAACCTCTCCGGGGGCACCGATCGGACCAACCGGGAGCCCGTCGTGGACATAGGTGTTGTAGAGGTTCGACGCATCCGCCCGTTCAGCGTCAGTCGTCCACACGGTGTCGAGATTTCCGGTGCCGTAGGCAACGGTTGCATCCGATTGAAGCTTCCAGCCGTTCTCAATGCGATTCGTGAATACCCGACCCACCTTGCCAAAATCATCAGGATTACTCCCGGCTTCACGCTGGATCACCGACGCGAGCGTGATGAGCGCATAGCGGTCGTCTAGGGGAACACCCAGATCAGTTAGTCGAGTGTTCATTTCTTTGACCATGGTGGTGATCATCGAGTGGGCCGTTGCACCGTATTCAAACTCGTACGTCGCAGGGAAAAGATAGCCCTCCATTGACGGTGCTTCCTCCGGCAGACGGAACTGAGCAGTGTCAGACACGACCGTTTCGAAGTCTGAAAGTGGAACACCAGTCCCTTCCGAAAGCAGAGCGAGCACATCACCAAGAATGAGGCCCTCGGGAATTGTCACCTTCCAGACCTTGCGATTGTCTGGGTTGGCCAGGTATTTGAGGGCAGCAGCTGCGCTCATCCCTGTCTTCATTTCAAACGTTCCGGGGTAAAACACAATCGACGAGTCAGCGAGAAGCGTCTCGTAAACAACGTCAAACGACTTGGTTACACCAGCGTCGAAAAGCTTCTGTGCAATGGCATCGCCGTAATCGCCATCCCCAATCGACACGAGGACTGTCGGTGCTGAACCCTCGCCAACGAAGTCAGGGGGCGGAAGGTCGAACAAGCGCCGAATCGGCGTCTCGTACGTGTTCCAGGCAAGGAAACCGCCGCCGCCGAGCATGACAAGACTCGCGATGACAACACCAGCAATAATCCCGCGGCGCTTCGACGATGTCTTGGCGCGCGCTTCACGTCGGGTTTCGCTCATGACACCTCCAGCATCTCGCCCAGCATAGTGCCAGCACGCTCTGCATCGAGGGTTGTTTGGAGCAGGATCGTCGCAGCAACCTGGTCGATTACCTCCCTTGAGGACTTGACGGTATGGCTCGCAGAGTGGAGAGACGCTTGGGCGCTAACCGTCGAAAGTCGCTCGTCTACGAGTCGAACTGGCACACCGGTTGTTGCAACCAGAGCCGAAGCGAAATCACGAGCATCCGTCGTCGACGGCGTCTCTCTGTCGTCGAGAGTACGGGGTAGGCCAACAACCCATTCGAGAATCTCGGTCGATAGTGCAACGGTGCCAAGGCGTTCGAGTGCGTCGCCGCGAGAGCACGTCTCAGAAGGTACCGCCATCAATCCATCGACGTCGGATCGGGCGACACCGACACGTGCCTTGCCGACGTCGATCCCGTAGCGAACACCGCGCCGCATTAGGACCCGATTACGGCTGCGCGGATACCTTCGAGCGCGGCACCAAGCGCACCGACGTTCGGTCCGCCGCCCTGCGCGATATCGTCGCGGCCGCCGCCACCGCCGCCGAGCACGGTTGCTGCGATTTTTGCGAAGTTTCCAGCGCTATGGCCAAGCGCGCGCGATGCGTCATTGGTAGCGATAACGACAGCGGCTTTGCCGTCGACCTCTGCGCCGAGTGCCACAACGGCAGCGTCAGCCCCAATGCGGTCACGGACATCGATGACGAGTTTTCTCAGAGAGTCGTTTGAGTCGACAACACCAATGTTGACGGCGACGAGGGTGACGTCGCCAAGAGTTTCTGACTGGGCAACGAGTGCTGGCACGCGTTCACCCAGAGCGGACGCAGAAAATTGTGCGATGGCCTTTTCCGCGGTCTTGAGCTGCTCCACAAGATCGGAAATTCGACCTGCGAGCTGATCTTTGGGCGTCTTGAGACTAGACGTCAGCTCAGCGACGAGTGCGCGCTCGGCAGCGAACTCAGCGAATGCAGTCGCTCCAACGAGTGCCTCAATCCGTCGGTTTGACGAACCAATTGACGATTCGCTAATCAGGTTAATAAGTCCAACTTCGCTCGAGCGGGACACGTGAGTTCCGGCGCACAGCTCGCGCGACCACGGTCCTCCAATGTCTACGACCCGAACTGTGTCGCCGTACTTTTCTCCGAACAGTGCCATCGCGCCGTCCTTCTTTGCGTCGTCCAACGACATGACACGAGTCGACACCTCGAGGTTGTCAGCAATCGCGTTGTTCGCGATTTCCTCAATCTCTGAACGGGTAGCGGCAGACAATCCCTGGTTCCACGCGAAGTCGAAACGCATGTAGCCAGCCTTGTTGTAGGAGCCGGCCTGGTGGGCGTCAGAGCCGAGGGTTTGCCTCAGCGCGGCGTGGACAAGGTGTGTCGCCGAATGCGCTTGAGCTGATTTGCGACGATACGCAACGTCAACAATCGTCGTGACCGAGTCGTCCACCGCAACTTCACCGTCTGTGATTCTTACGGTGTGTGCAACCAGTCCCTTGATGGGGCGCTGTACATCGAGTACTTCAGCGGTGAAGTTGGACCCGACAATGGTTCCCTCGTCGGCGTCCTGCCCACCGCTTTCTGCGTAGAGGCTGGTCTCAGCAAGGATTAGTTCGACGGTCTCGCCAAGGCGGGCCGACGAAACCGAGGCTCCACCACTGACGATTCCGAGGACACTCGTGTCAGTTGTCAGGTCGGTGTAGCCGGTAAAGACCGTTTCACCATCGCGTCGGAACTCCCCGTAGACGCTCACATCGGCGAGCGAACCCTTTTTTGCCTTCGCATCGGCCTTAGCGCGCGTTCGTTGCGCGTTCATCAGTGTCTCGAAAACTTCCCGGTCGACGGTAAGGCCAGCTTCCTCAGCCATCTCGACCGTCAAGTCAATCGGGAAACCATACGTGTCATGCAAAAGGAACGCTGTGTCACCGTCGAGTTCAACGAGCTTGGCTTCCTGGCGCTCCGTGACTGCAAGGTCGAGAATCTGAGTTCCCGAGGCGAGCGTCCTGAGAAACGCCTCTTCCTCACCGACAGCAATGCGGGAAATCCGGTCATAGTGTGTCTCGATTTCGGGGTACGCACTCTTCATCGCGTCGCGTGACGCTGCAAACAGCTCCGTGAATGACGGCGCGTCGACTCCGAGAAGACGCATCGCACGAACCGAGCGACGGAGGAGCCGGCGAAGAATGTAGCCTCTGCCCTCGTTGCCTGGTGCGACGCCGTCTGACATCAGCATGAGCGACGATCGGATGTGGTCTGCAATCACACGCATTCGCACATCGTCCTCGTGTGAAGCGCCATAAATCCTGCCTGACAGGGCGGACGCCATATCAAGAACAGGTCGAACTTGATCGATTTCATACATGTTGTCGACGCCCTGCTTGATGAACGCGACACGCTCCATACCCATGCCGGTGTCAATGTTTTTGCTCGGGAGTTCGCCGTCAATCGTGAACTCGGTCTTCGACTTCACGTCAGAGATGAGGTACTGCATGAACACGAGGTTCCAGATTTCGAGGTAACGCGTATCGTCGACCGCTGGGCCGCCATCAGGCCCGTACTGCGGTCCCCTGTCGAAGTAGATCTCGGAGCACGGACCAGCCGGACCAGCCTGACCCGTCGACCAAAAATTGTCCGTCTTGCCGAAACGCTGAATGCGATCCTCCGGAATACCAGCAATCTTCTTCCACAAGTCGATGGCTTCATCGTCGTCTTCGTAGACGGTTACCCACAGATCCTTCTCGTCGAAGCCGAGGCCCCCGTCGGATTCTGGCGTTGTCAACAGTGACCACGCGTATCCGATAGCGCCTTCCTTGAAGTAGTCGCCAAATGAGAAGTTTCCGTTCATCTGGAAGAAAGTCCCGTGACGCGTAGTCTTGCCGACCTCTTCGATGTCGAGGGTTCTGATGCATTTCTGCACGCTTGTCGCGCGCGAGTACGGTGCTGGCACAACACCCGTCAGGTAGGGAATGAACGGCACCATCCCAGCGACCGTGAAAAGCAACGTCGGGTCGTCAGAGACGAGCGATGCCGAAGGAACAATCGTGTGCCCCTCGGCCTCAAAAAACGATAGCCATCGACGTTGAATTTCAGCGGTTTCCATTAGTCGACCTAAACCTGATTGTCAGAACGTCGAGAGTCGTATTCGTCCGTCATGGCATCGATGAACGCGTCAGCGCCGGCTGACAGATTGTCCAAGACTGCCTTGCCCTGCGGTGAGCGAGACAGCGCGAAGGCACCAACAACAGCTGACGCAACTCCGATGACGAACCACAGGAACGATTTCATCAACATTTTCCTTTCACAAACAGATGCTATGGCAAAAGAAAAGGGGTGAGCCAGAAGCCCACCCCTTTCCGGACGGGTTCTAACGCGCCGCGTAATACTCGACGACGAGCTGGACATCACACTGAACAGGAACTTCAGCGCGCTTCGGGCGGCGCACCAGGCGAGCCTGGAGCTTCTCGAGAGAAACGTCAAGGTAGCTCGGTACGGGAGGAAGAACATCGCGGTGAACGCCAATCGCGGAGTCTTGGAACAACGGAGTTGCTTCCGAACGTTCCTTGACGTGGATCAACTGTCCAGGCTTCACACGGAACGACGGGCGGTCAACGAGTTGCCCATCGACGAGGATGTGGCGGTGAACGACCATCTGGCGTGCCTGAGCAGTCGTGCGGGCAAATCCAGAACGGAGGACAAGCGCGTCCAGTCGCATTTCGAGAAGTTCTACAAGGTTTTCACCGGTGAGACCCTGCGTACGACGTGCCTCGTTGAAGGTGTTTCGCATTTGCTTCTCACGAATGCCAAACTGCGCGCGAAGACGCTGCTTCTCGCGAAGACGAAGGGCGTAGTCGCCCTCAGACTTACGCTTCGTTCGTCCGTGCTGACCGGGAGGGAATGCACCCTCACCCATCAAACGGGCGGCCTTCGGAGTTAGGGCAATACCGAGTGCACGCGAAAGGCGCACCTTCGCGCGCGTGCGATTCTTGTCAGACATAAATTCCTTTTGTGGATGCGGAAACAATGAGCCCATAAAGGGCGAAACTGAGGGCCGAGACACCGGCTAAAGATGTCCGAAACTTTTTCCAGCAACGCAGCCGCACGTCACATGGCCAAAGCGGTCTTCCCAGAATAGCAGAAACTCTCCGCGCGTCCACTCACTCTCCGCGAAGCAGTGACCTGATCTTCTCAAGCCTCTCGGTGAGTTCCTTCTCGCGTCCATTGCTTGACGGGACGAAATAGACAGGTGCTTCGCCATCTCTGTATGCCTGGGCTGCGACCCCGCCGGGAGCGTTGTGGGCGTAAACGTAGCCAGAACCGTGCCCGAGTGCTGACGCACCCGGATAGTGCCCGTCACGCAGGTGTTGTGGCACTGGATTCATTCGGCCTCCACGCACGTCGCCAATGGCTGCATCGATTGCTCGGATCACGGAGTTGGATTTTGGCGCAAGCGCGAGATGGATGGTCGCCTCTGCGAGAGGGATACGACCTTCTGGCATGCCGATAAACTGCACGGCGTCTGCCGCAGCCACCGCAATTGTCAGGCTCGAGGGGTCGGCAACACCGATGTCCTCAGCTGCGAGGATGACGAGTCGCCGCGCGATGAATCGAGGGTCTTCGCCCGCCTCCACCATCCGGGCGAGGTAGTGAATGGCGGCGTCGACATCACTGCCCCTGACGGACTTGATGAACGCAGAGATGACGTCATAGTGTTCGTCGCCGTTTCTGTCATACCGAACGAGAGCGCTTTCGCTGGCAACACCGATATCGGTCACTGAGATTTCGGACTCCGTTGAGGACACACTCGCGGCTGAATCAAGCGTGGTGAGTGCACGCCGCGCATCGCCAGACGACAGCCGAATCAGTGCAGTGCGTGCCTCGGGCGAGAGCGACCGTGTTCCCGCAAAACCCTGCGGCGCGGCCAGCGCACGATCAATAACGATCCCAATGTCGTCGTCGTCAAGTTGTCTGAGCGTCACGAGTAAAGACCTGCTCAACAGTGGCGTGATGACGCTGAACGAAGGGTTTTCGGTGGTTGCCGCGACGAGAGTGACCCAACCGTTCTCAACGCCAGGAAGGAGGGCGTCCTGTTGCGCTTTGGTAAAGCGGTGAATCTCATCCAAGAAGAGAAGTGTTGCAGCGCCGCCGTCAGACACGCGCGCGAGCGCTGCTTCCATCACGGCGCGCACGTCTCGAACACCTGCCGTCACAGCGGAGAGCTCAACAAAGTGTCGATTCGACGACTGTGCGATCACATGCGCAAGCGTTGTTTTGCCTGTCCCAGGCGGACCCCACAAGATCAGTGACACACCAGCCTGACCGGAGTTCGAGGCTAGTTGACGCAACGGCGAACCTTGTTGCAGAAGATGGGCTTGTCCTACAACATCGTCCAAAACCTTGGGGCGCATTCTCACCGCGAGCGGAGCGTCAGTGCGAAAGAGGGAGTCGGACACGTCTCCATGATAGGTCGCGACCTATCTGGAAAAGAGATAACGGTTAGGCAACGGGAAGTCCAACCATGAATTGCCTGTGTAATCTTGACGAGTGAGTGAAAGCAAGAATCCCCATGGTCGAGTCGACGCAGATGGAACCGTCTGGGTCAAAGACGGAGACTGGCGAAGCGTAGGACAGGTGGTTGGAGCGGAACCAGTCGACGCACTCGCCTTTTACGAATCGCGCTTCGTTGACCTCGAATCTCAGGTTTCGCTGCTTGAACAACGCTCCAAGAAGTCAGCACCGGTCCGAGACTTGATCGCTGCGGTCGAGAAACTCGTTGTCGCCCTCACCGACGCGCACGCCGTCGGAGACCTTGCGTCACTGAGAACCCGCGTTGGCGCTGTGGCAGAGACACTCGGTGATCTGAAGAGTGCGCAGGATGCAGCCAACCAGGCTGCAAGCGAAGAGTCGTTAGCTCGACGCACCGTCATTGTTGATCGTGCTGAGGCAATCGCTGCGCAGGACCCAGAGAAAACCCACTGGAAGAATTCATCGACCGAGATGGCAGCACTGTTTCAGCAGTGGCAGGACGAGCAGAAACTTCCCCACCGGGTCCCGCGTAAAGTCGCGGACGAACTGTGGACACGATTCCGAGCCGCTCGCCAATCATTTGACAAGGCCTCGCGCGCCTACTTCCAAACCAAAGGCAAGGCCGACAAGGACGCCAAAACTGCAAAGACAGAGCTGTGTGAGCGCGCAGAAGCCCTTGCGCCACAGGGCGCGCAGGGTATTCCGGCATATCGGCGTTTGCTCGACGAGTGGAAGAAGGCTCCCCGCGCTGCGCAGCGCGCTGTCGACAACCAGTTATGGGATCGCTTCAAGCTAGCTGGTGACGCGCTGTACAACGCCGGAAGCGAGGAGTGGGCGGCGAACCTTGCTGCCAAGACAGAGCTCATCCAGCGATTCGCACACGTCACAAAAGAGAACGACGTTGCGGTTGCGAAGAAACTGTTGCGTGAACTCCACACTGCGTGGGATCTCATTGGTCAGGTTGCAAAAGCTGACGAACGCGCCATAAACGCCAAGCTGTCTGACATTGATCGCCACGTTCGCGGTCTGGAAGCCGAACACCTCGACCGCACCAACCCGGCAAAGGTTGGTCGGCGCGAAGGGTTTGCTGCGCAGGTCGAACAATCGATTGCCCAGCTCGAAGCTGAAATCGCCGCCGCAACGGCGTCCAACGACAGCGTTCAGATTGCGGCACTCACCGCAGACCTCGACGCCAAAAAGGCGTGGCTCTCAGCTCTCAACTAGCCAGCGTTGACGCGGTACACGTCGTACACCGCATCAATCTGTCGAACTGCCTGAATCACTCGATCCAAATGAGTCGTGTCTGACATCTCAAAAACGAAACGCTGTGTCGCCAGTTTGTTGCTGTCCGTTGTGACCGCCGCAGACAGGATGTTGAGGTGATGCTCACTGAGAACCTTGGTGATGTCAGACAACAGACCAGATCGATCGAGCGATTCGACCTGGATATGCACGCGAAAGACCGTCGAGTTCGTTGCAGACCATTCAACGTCAATCATCCGTTCGCGTTCGTCCGAGAAACCTTTGACGTTCGGGCAATCGGCTCGGTGAACCGAAACACCGTTCCCGCGGGTGATAAACCCGACGATGGGGTCTCCGGGAACCGGCATGCAACACTTGGCGAGTTTGACGAGAACATCCGCAGCGCCCCGGACGAGAACGCCCGAGTCTGACGAAGAGCTTTTCGTTGGTTTGCGGGTTGGGACAACGAACGTTTCTTCCTCTGCGACGTTGTCTTCCACGAGGGCCATGAACTTCTCCACAACAGACTGTGTTGAGATGTGGCCTTCTCCGATCGCGGCGTAAAGGCCGTCGACGGAGTCATACCGAAGAATGTGGGCGACCTCGGTCAGGTTTTGAGCAGACAAAATGCGGTGCAGCGGCAGGTTCTTCTTTCGCACGACCTTCGCGAGAGACTCCCTGCCTCTCTCAATCGCGTCATCACGGCGTTCTTTGGTGAACCATCCCTTGATTTTCGCTCGAGCCCGCTGCGACGTGACGAAGTTCAGCCAGTCCTGACTCGGTCCAGCGTCTTTGTTCTTTGACGTCAGAACCTCGACTGTTTCGCCAGACCCGAGGACGGTATCAAGTGGCACGAGACGACCGTTAACCTTGGCGCCCATGACGCGGTGGCCGATTTCAGTGTGAACTGCATAGGCGAAATCAACAGGGGTTGCTCCGCTTGGCAGGCCGATAACGCGTCCATTTGGTGTGAATACATAAACTTCTTTAGCGCCGATCTCGTATCGAAGCGTGTCAAGGAACTCCGACGGGTCCTCGGTCTCCGCTTCCCAGTCAGTGATGTGGGCCAACCACGCCATGTTCTCGTCGGTCGCGAGTTCTGTTGGCGACTTTGCACCCAATGCCTGGCGCTCTTTGTACTTCCAGTGGGCCGCCACTCCGTATTCGGCGCGACGGTGCATGTCAACGGTTCGAATCTGGATCTCGACCGCTTTGCCTTCTGGACCGAATACGGTCGTGTGCAGGCTCTGATAAAGGTTGAACTTCGGCGTCGCGATGTAGTCCTTGAATCGCCCAGGCATTGGGTTCCAGCGGGCATGCACAGCTCCGAGTGCGGCGTAGCAGTCACGGATTGTTCCAACCAAAATCCGGACGCCGGTCAGGTCATAAATCTCCTGAAAATCACGAGACTGTCTAATCATCTTCTGATAAATGGAGTAGTGCTGTTTTTGCCTGCCGACCACTTGGGCCTTGACCTTGGCTGCTCGGAGGTCGCCAGAAATCTGGTCGATGATGTCCTGAACGAAACGTTCGCTCTCCGGTGTCCGCTCCTTAACGAGCGTGTCAATCTCGCCATACAGCTTCGGGTTCTGTGCCGCGAACGAAAGGTCTTCAAGTTCGAGTTTTATCGTCTGAATTCCGAGACGGTTGGCGAGCGGAACGTAAATCTCGAGAGTTTCCTTCGCCTTCCGCTCAGCAGACTCGGTTGGAACGAATCCCCAGGTTCGCGCATTGTGCAAACGGTCGGCGAGTTTGATGAGGATCACGCGAATATCGCGTGACATCGCAACCACCATTTTTCGGACTGTCTCGGCCTCGGCGTCGTCTCCGTACTTGATTTTGTCGAGTTTGGTCACCCCGTCCACGAGCAGAGCCACTTCGTCACCGAAGTCACGCCGAACATCGTCGAGCGTGTACTCAGTGTCTTCGACTGTGTCGTGCAACAGCGCAGCAGCGATTGTTGTC
>WLES01000010.1 GCA_009704155.1 Actinomycetota bacterium
AACAACGAGGTCACACCCCAATTCGATTGCTTGGTCTACCGTTTGCTCGGTCACATCAACGACGAAAAGCACTGTGGCAATGGCTGCGGTCGGCGAACCAGACACGACCCCCACCGAATCCCACTCCTCGGCGCCAGAAACAGGCCACAACGCCTCGGCGTGTGCGACGACATCGCGAAGAGTGACGGTCACGGTTAGTCCTGCGATGACGAATCGATGGCCCGAGGCGCGCGCTGGATCATCACGAGCAGGCTCACCAGCGCAGTCGCGACAGCAGCAAGAAGGGGAACAACCAGATCAACGTAAAGCAGCCCGTATCCGAGATCTGTCAACGGGCCGTTGATGAATCCAACCCATCCCCAGATGACGCCGGTGCCGGCAGAGAACCCGAGGGCCAATGCCACCATCACGAGGACAACGACGGCGAGAATCACTCGGCGAGCACGCGTTGGCCGATACGTGGGGCGAAGCGAGCGTGCGAATGCGAGACCGAGAACGATAGCAAGCCCAATAGACGACAGTTGGACGCTCGGCGCGATCGACTCAACCCAATCTGGCATCACGACCACTGTGCCAGAATCATCAACTCCGACGAACAACATTGCGACGACTGACCCAACCAAACCAACAGCGGAGAGTTTCCACCACACGGATGGTTCACTGCGGTCGTCGTTGACCGTGAACATCAGGGCTCCGCGCACGACCATTGTGACGGTCGTTACTAACGCGACCCCGCTGACGAGTGCTCCGAGAAGAACGGCGAGCGTCGCGGAGGACGACACCACATGAACGAGTGAGTTGTTGGCGAAGAAGTAGTGTTCGGACTCCGGTGAAATCAAAGCGAGTGCGATTGTTGCCGCGGCTGCGAGGAACCCGATGCCGGCACCCACGCCTAGCCAGACTCCGTTTCGAATTCCCTCGTGTTCCCTGGTGAGCGAGTGAATTGACGCAAAACCGATGCCGCCAATCACGAACGCTAGGGCCGTCACCAATCCACCACTAGACACAATCGACGTGATCTCGGGTATCTCCCATTTTTCTGATGCAGCGACGAGGAATCCGCTCATGCCCACGACCGACCCGGCAGCGATGACGGTGAATCCAATCCCGGTCAACAGGAACGCACGCAGTGCACGCAATGGGAGCGTGCTTAGCGCAACGGCCAGCCCGAGGAGAACTGCCGTGGCGATGGGCGGCACAGGGCCCACGATGTCACCGAGTCGCGAAACGAAACCTGCAGTGACCTCGTTTTCCGCGACTCCCTGCATGAAGCCGGCGAGGCTTGTCATCAGTGCAGAAAGTCCACCGAGCGCTGCCACAACGAGCACAATTCGCCCAAAGGTTCGACCGGTCAGAGATTCGATGACGTCGCGGAAGGTTGACCCAGTGCGCGCCGTGAACGACCGCGCACCGAATACAAACCCGATGGCGATGATGAGGCTTACTCCGGCGATACCAATGAATGAATTTGGCTCGAGTCCGGCGGAAAAAGACAGCACGAACGCCGTTAGTGACAGCGCAATAATGGCTGCGGCAGTGGTGAGATGGAGTCGCTTAACTGCAGCAGAGCTGTGACTCGCCGTCGTCGCGGGCACGTCAAGTGACCATTCCTGGGCGGTCGAACCTTCCGCATTGTCAGAGTCGACCAGGCTCTCAATGAATTCAAGTCCACCAGCTTCAGTCGCAGCGTCGACGACAGCTGCATCCGTCGTGTCGTCAATCGATACGTCGGTAATGCTCACGGCTTCCGTGACCTCAGGAACGGGCGGAGCCGGAGTTATTCGAACAGAAACGAGCTCTGGAGCAACGTCTGCAAACAGCGTCTTTGCCACGTCAAACATCGCGGCCGCTTCCGGCGTGCCGGCTTCGCGCGCCTCATCGAGAAAACGACTTGCCGCGTTGGCATCGGCTTCTCGAAGTGCAATCTGAGAATCGAGAAGGGCCATCTGTTCGCTGCTCGACAACCCGGCAGCAGGATCAAGAGCCCGAGAAAGCTCCTCTGGAGTGAGGGATTGGCGAGTTGGGATTCCTAGAGCGGGCGCTGCAGGCTCCTCAATCACAACGGGAACCTCTCCCGTGTCGACGTCGTCACTCGCTCGACGTTGAAGGTCGGGAACGGAATCTTTCGACGAATACGCTTCAGGGATATCCCCCGACACGACAATGCGCGGGATGTCTATCGGTTCGCCCGAACTCTCCTCCGGCGGAGGTACATACGACGAACGGCGACTCCCCGAGGGAACTACGGCGTCATCATTATCGTCGATAGTCATATGCCTAGATTACTGTCCATTGGCGTGTTCACGGCGGATTTGCGGGCCGGGCGCCGAACTGACGCGAGAGCAACAGCAGAGATGAGGAGTGCGATTCCAAGCCACCCGGCCTGCGAGAGCATTTCACCCAAAATGAGGACAGCGAGCACAACGGAGAACACTGGCTCGAGAAGTGTCACAAGGGTCGCAGACGCGGCAGTGACCCTCGTGAGCGCGTATCCGAACAGCAAATACGCCAGCACCAGGGGTCCAGCAGCTAGGTAAGTCCCGCGCGCCACGTTGCCAACATCGGACACAAGGGGTGCCCCGGTTATTGCCAAAACGACGAGCAACGGTAGTGCCCCAGCCCCGAACACTGCACCCATCGAGCCTCGAAACGTCACGCCGGCGGCGATGAGTCGAGCGCCAGACACGCTGTACAGTGCGTACGCTGCCCCGGCGAGGAGACCCAGTGCGATTCCCAACACAGAGTTCGATCCGCCTGAATTTCGGTCAAGTGCGACCAGCACGAGTCCGACGATTGCGACACCGAGGGCAACGCCCCAGACCAGTGTCGGTCGTTTGCGCGTCGCGAAACCTTCAATAACTCCGGCAAACAGTGGCCCAGAACCCAGTGCAATGGAGTTGCCGACGGCCACACCAACCAGGTCCATTCCTGAGTAGAACGCGAGCGGATAGACAAAAACTCCTAGGCCGCCCAGGGCGACCCACCGAATTGCTCCAGGGACTGCGAACACCATACGAACCGAACGCCACGTGATGGCGAGCAACACAACTCCACCGACGCCCATCGTAAAAGCCCCGACCGCTAACGGCGACACGTCGTCCGTCATGAACGTCGCGACGACTCCGGTCGTTCCCCACAGCGCACACGCCGTAACGAGTGCCAAGAGTGCTGACGCGGGCACCGCCGACCTACAGTGTTCGACTAATGGCCGAGACCAAACTAGGGAAGAGCGGGTGTTGCGGAGTAATGCCGCAGACTCGTTCACACAGGTCTTCGGCGTTGAGCTGTGCAACGAGAGCTTTCAGTTCAACAGATTCCGCGTCGTCCGCCACATCGAACTGAAACGCTGCTGAAATCACCTCAAGCAAAGCTGTTGGGGTGATCCCTCGCTCAGCGAGAGCGGCTGCTGGTTCAATAAGTCGCTCGTGTCGTGACAGTTTCCTCATTGGCTGTCTGCCCACTCGATCCGTCAAGTCAACGAGTTCAGGGTTAAGGAATCGGCTGACAGTCTTCGCCGCATATTCTCGTTGCGCGTCAGGGTCAATCCCGTGACGAGCGACCAACATGTCGGCTGTCTCGTCAAGCACCCGGAGAACGGTTTCTCGAACTTCTGGGAGTGCAAGTGCTTCCGCGATCGTGGAGGCACCCCGCAGCCTGCCCAGGTAGGCGATGGACGCGTGACCTGTGTTGACAGTGAACAGCTTCCGTTCAATGAAAGGCGCCAAGTCGTCTACGAAATGTGCTCCGGGAATTACCGGAGGCTTGCCTCCGAACGGCGCGCCCTCGACCACCCATTCGCAGAAGCTTTCAACGACAACATCGAGACCGAGGCCTTCTGCTTGTACGGGAACAATTCTGTCAACTGCGGTGTTGGCGAAAACCGCCCGCGAAAAGTCGGAAGCATCAGCGAGTTCGGCAATCGCTTCCTTCAATACATCGGTGGCCCCCAGCGCATTCTCACACGCCATAATCGCGAGAGGAGAGCCAGGCGGTCGCGCCTTCAACGCTTGAGCAATAAGCGGCGCGATGAAAGGCAATACCCTCGGGCCAACGGCCGTCGTCACAATGTCAGCCGCAGAAATTGCCGAAACGACCTGGTCTGGGTCGACCGCCGAATTGAGTCCAGAGAAACCCGTCACCGTGTGTGTCTGAGCGCCATCGCCCGTTTCAATCACGCGGTAGGACGGTGTGGAGTTGATTTCATTGATGAGTTCGGCGTCCACGTCAACAAACGTCACGTGGTGACCGGCTTCGTGGAGCAACAGACCAATAAAACCGCGCCCAATATTGCCAGCGCCGAAGTGAACAGCGGTCATTCGGAGGGCTTGCCGAGAATGCTCGCAACTTCAGAGACGGAGTGCGCCTCGAGGAGCGCGTCAACCGAGGTCATGTCCGAGAAAACCATGGCAATCTTGCCGAGAACTTCGAGATGCGAATCGCCCTGACCGGCGATTCCGATAACGAACCGGACCGGATTTCCATCCCAGTCAAGAGGACTGTCGTATCGCACGACAGCAATCGCGGAATGGCGGATGTGATCCTTTGAATCATTCGTGCCGTGGGGAATGGCCAACAGGTTCCCCATGTAAGTGGAGACCGAGGATTCACGCGCGAACATGGCGTCGACGTATTCTGTGGTCACTGCACCGACGGAAACCAACATGGCTCCCACCTCGGCAATTGCTTCTTCTTTCGTTGAAGCAGACCCACTCAATCGAATAGCGTCATTCGTCAAAATTCTGTTCACGGTGAATCCTCGGTCGTCGCTAACCTACGACCGTTGAGCCAACAGGGCCTCAACGACCTCGTCGTACTTCGGAGTAGCCATGAAGTTCTCGACGGAGACGTGAACCGCATCGGGCGCCATGTGGCGCGCCCGATCGCTCAAACCAACGTGAGAAATCACGAACTCCGCGTCGGATGCCAAATCAGCTACAGCCTTGTTGACAACCTGAACGTCCGCGATACCGGCGGCCTTGAGTTTGTTGCGAAGGAGTGTTGCGCCCATCGCACTAGAACCCATGCCCGCGTCGCACGCGAAAATGACGAGAGTTGTGAGGTCAGCGGACATGAACTACTTTCCCTTGTTCGCTGAAGACTGAGCCTTAGCCGAAGCCAAGTCCGAGCCCTCTGCCTCAAGGTCTGCCTTACGGGTTGCACGGACAATCACACCTGCGATGAGGAATGAAACCGTGGCCGAGAGAACGACCGAGAGGATAACGCCGAGGAAGGAGTCACCAGGTGTCTGAACCAGAACCGCAAAGATCGAACCGGGCGACGCAGGTGCGCGCAATCCGGAGCCAAAGATGAGGTTGGTTGCAACACCGGTAGCGCCACCGGCGATAGCGGCGATGATGATCGCGGGCTTCATGAGGACGTACGGGAAGTAGACCTCGTGAATTCCACCAAGGAAGTGGATGATGATTGCACCAGGGGCAGATGCCTTCGAGATTCCAACACCGAATACGGCGAAGGCGAGAAGGATTCCGAGACCGGGGCCAGGGTTGGCCTCAACGAGGAACAAGAGCGACTTGCCGGATTCGGCAGCTGCGGTGGTTCCAAGCGGAGTGAGAACACCGTGGTTGATGGCGTTGTTGAGGAAGAGGACCTTTGCAGGCTCAACCAAGATGCTCACGATCGGGAGAAGTCCCGTGTCGATGAGCCACTGAACACCAGCACCGAGTGCGTCTGAGAACGTCTGCACGACTGGAGCGATTCCGAGGAACGCGCCGAGTGCGAGAAGTCCACCGACGATACCTGCCGAGAAGTTGTCGACGAGCATTTCGAAGCCAGCCTTGATCTTGCCAGCCCAGATTGCGTCAACCTTCTTGATGAGCCATCCACCAAGAGGACCGACGATCATTGCACCCATGAACATTGGGATGTCGGTACCGACGATGACACCCATTGCTCCGACGACACCAACGACACCACCGCGGGCGCCGTAAACCAAACGACCTCCGGTGTTAGCGATGAGAAGTGGGAGCATGTACACGATCATGGGGCCGACGAGAGCGAGGAAGTTGAGGCCTCCCTCTTCTGCCGGTGCACCAAGAGCCGGTGTCCAACCCGTTGGGATGAAGAAGGCCGTGATGAGGCCCCAGGCGATAAACGCCGCGATGTTGGGCATAACCATGCCCGACAGGAACGATCCAAACTTCTGGACCGAAACCCGTAGCGATGACGAAGTCGTCATTGACTCGCTCCTTTTCTATGTTGTTTGTTGTGGGTATTACCTTTTCAATGCACTAGACACGCCACGCTTTGCGTCTACTGCATTACTTGCCGAGACAGCTATTTCGGCAAGTTTCCGCGCTTCACTGAGTGTGTGGCGCGAAAGTTCTTCTCTCACATCGGCGAGAGCTATGGGGGACATCGATAGTGAGGTTGCACCGAGTCCGACGAGGACAACGGCGAGCAGCGGGTCAGCCGCGGCTTCACCGCACACGCCGACCGGTTTCCCTGCAGCGGCACCCGCACGTCCGACTTCGTGTATCAGGCGAAGCACCGCCGGGTTCCACGGGTCTTGAAGTGCGGCGACGGTTCCGAGGAGCCGATCGGCCGCGACGGTGTACTGAGTGAGGTCGTTGGTGCCGACCGAGACGAAATCCGCTTCGGCGATAATGTGCTGGGCGAGTAGTGCACTCGAGGGAGTTTCGACCATCACACCGGCGTTGGTCAATCCGATTTCGTGACACATGGACACAAACTTGATGGTTTCATCGACGGTGGAAATCATCGGTGCCATCACCCACACGTCAGCGTGAGTTGAGAGCGATGCTCGATGAATCGCGGTGAGTTGATCGCGGAGAATCTCTTCGTGAGCAAACAGTGCCCTAATTCCCCGCAACCCGAGTGCCGGGTTCTCTTCACGGTCGTCGGTGAGGAAAGGTAGTGGCTTGTCCGCACCAGCATCGAGCACTCGAACGACAACTTTCTGCCCAGCGAATTGCTCAAAAACTGACTCGTACTGAGCCTGCTGAGCTTCAACTGACGGAGCTGACTCAGCGTCGAGGAAGAGGAATTCGGTTCTGAAGAGTCCGACACCCTCCGCGCTGGCCTCTGACGCTGCTCCAGCGGAATCCGGTGACCCAACATTGGCAAGGAGCGCAACAGCGTGACCGTCTGACAGTCGACCAGGGCCTGTCGACTGTGCACGGGAAAGGCGACGCTCGGAGTCTTCACGCAGCGCGTTCTTTATTCTCTCCGCAGACGGGTGAACGACAATCTCACCGTCGGCGGCGTCAACCAAAATCACATCACCATCGACAAGACCTGCAGCTTCTTTGGCTCCAACAATCGCTGGAAGACCTTTTTCACGGGCAAGAATGGCGGTGTGCGAGGTCGGTCCTCCTTCCGTCGTGACGAGCGCCTGAACAATGTCGTAATCCAGAAGTGCCGTGTCAGCGGGGGCGAGGTCGCGAGCGACAAGAACGTAAGGCGTAGCCGACTCTGGAACACCAGGGGCCGCGACCCCGAGGATTCGCGCGATGACACGATTTGCCACGTCGGAAAGGTCTCCAGCGCGTTCCGCCATGTAACCGCCGGCCGCTTCCATGATTGATGCAAAAGCGGCAAAGGCATCAAAAACTGCCCGCTCGGCGGTTGCACCCTTTCCGATCCTTGCTGTGACGTCGGCGAGCAGCATTGGGTCGTCGGCCATGAGCGCTAATGCATCGAGGACTTCTTGTGCGAGCCCACCCGCACGAACGCCTCGATCGCGGAGATCCGCGGACGTTTCGGTCAGCGCCTCCTTAGCTCGAAGTAGTTCAGCATCAGGAGTCAATGATGACAGTGCGGGCGGAGGTTCGGGGAGAGGATCCGGCATCCGACGAACGTCACCAACGACTAGGCCTCGACCGACGCCGATTCCCGAGAGTTCTCGCTCCATCATCGTCATTGGGCGTCGTGATCCGTTTCAAGGAACGATACGAGCCGCTCCAACACGTCGTCTGCGTGTGCACCTTCGGCAGTGACCGTCACGGTGTCACCCTGGTTGATGGCGAGTGAAATTACGCCGAGAATCGAACCGGCCGGCGCTTCTCTTCCGTCCTTCTCGATCGTCACTGTTAGTCCCGAGTCATTGACTGCTTGCACGAACAGCGCAGCTGGCCGAGCGTGCAGCCCGTGAGCAGATGCAATTGTTGCGGTGCGTGACGTCAAGTGCTTTGTCCTTGTGATTGAGCGAACACATCTGAATCATTCGACTTGGACACATTATTGTCAATAAACTCCGCGATTGCATCCAGCGCCGCATCAGCACCAAAGCCACCACGGACAGTTCCGGGCAAAACGACCACGGTGATTCCACGATTGGCGAGGTCGTTCACAACGAACTCAGTGGCAACGTGGTGCGAAAGGGCCACAACGTCTGCTGTTCCAGCGTTGACGACGTCGAGTGAATGTGGAGTGAAACTCCACCCTCGACCGTTGGCTAGGGAAAGTTCGGTGAGTCGTCGCGCGAGGAAAGTGCTCGAGGCACCGGCGCCACACACGATGGCGATAGAGAGCATCTTTACTCCTTCCGAACGGCACTACCCTCGCACGACATCGCCCCAACTACCTAGTTTTTTCGCATAATCCTTTTTCCGCGCTCGCGGAAGCAGATGTGCGAGAGCGCAAGACTCGGTACAGTGACACGTGTCATGACAGACAAGCAAACTGGGCTTATTGAACTGCTCCGTGCCGACGACGACTGGGTCCCCGCAGCCGTCCTCGCGGAGAAGCTTGGGGTGTCAACTCGCAGTGTTCGCACGTATGTCACGTCCGTCAAGTCGGCGGCATCACCGTTTGACATTATTGCGACGTCGAGTGCCGGCTATCGGCTCAATCGCGATTCTTACTTTGCCTACCGGGAGAGCGTTGAGGGAAGCGGGACATCGGCCCCCTCAACGCCGCGTGAACGCGTTCACTACATTTGTCAGCGACTCGCCGAAGTACCGTCCGGGATAAGTCTCGACACTCTCGCATCCGAACTACACGTGTCGAGTGCCACGATCGAAAATGATGTGCGGCGCCTGAGATCGATTGCCCTCGAGTGCGATGTGCAGCTTGACCGCATCGACAACGTTTTGATCTTTCGGGCAGACGAGTCACACGTTCGGCGTTTACTCTCGTCGCTCGTCCACGAAACCGCGGACGCCGGACTGCTGAGCCTCGACACGATTGCTGTTCGGTTTGACTTGGGTTCGCTCGTTGAGTTCAAGACCGACCTCATCGAACGGCTCGACTACCACCACTTCATCATCAACGAGTACGGAATCGATGCGGTTCTGCTGCACATGGCAATCGCAGTCGACCGGGTTCGACACGGTCAAACACTCCCGGATGATGGTCGTGAACTTGATGGCGACGCGCAGTTCGTCGGCGGAATCGTTCGCGATCTCGTGAAGCGCCACTTCGAAGTAGACCTGGGTGGGCGTGAGGAGGGATACCTTGCTCGTCAACTTGTTACTCGCATCATCACCCCCGGCACTGAGACAGGGTTGGCTGGACCGGACCGACTCGACCGCGCGACAACGATGAAGGCGCTTGACCTCGTCTACGAGGAGTACCTCATTGAACTGCGAAACGACGACCTCATCGATCGTCTCGCCCTTCACATTGGCCATCTCGTCACCCGCGCACGCTACGACTCCCCCTCTCGCAACCCGCTCCAAAAATCCATCAAGTCGTCATACCCGTTGGTGTGGGATATTGCGGTGTTTATTGCATCCACAATCCAACGCGAACGAGAAATTGTGATTGGTGAGGATGAAATCTCCTACATCGCACTCCACATCGGTAGCCATCTCGAACGCCAGGCGCAGTCGAAAAACAGAGCAACCGCGACCATTGTGAGTCCGTCCTATTACGACGTGCACATTGTCATGCGCGAATCGGTTGAAAAAATGTTGGGTGGCGAAGTCTCAATCGAGTCGGTCATTACCCGCACCGATGTTCGCCCGAGTGACATCACCACGGAAATTGTCATCACCACCATCCCGCTCCCCTTCGAAATGGATGCGGTCGTCCTTGTTCAGCCTTTCCTCACGGAAAGTGACATTGACGCAGTTCGGCGAGCGGCATCGAGAGCTCGTCGGATTCGACGTCGCAGCGCTATTCGCGAACAACTCTTGAAATACTTCAGACCTGAGACGTTCTTCCGAAACTTGAACCACACCAACCCAGAGGACATGATTCGCGGTCTGGGGGCTTCGCTGCTGTCGCTCGGAATCATTGACGAAACCTACATCGACAGCGCAATCGAGCGCGAGAGAATGTCGTCCACCGTGTTTGTCGATGGCTTAGCCGTGCCTCACGCAATGTCTCTGACCGCTGAACGACCAACGATTGCCATCTCGGTAAATGATCGGGCGACGCTGTGGGGCGAACAACAGGTAAACGTCGTCGCGTTCATCGCCTTCGCGGCCAGTGGGCGCGACGAGTTTCAAGCGGTCTTTGAGCAAATAGTTGACGTGTTCTCCGACAGAGGGCACCTCAATGACGTCATCAAGAATTCAAACGACTTCGACCAGTTCATTGAAACACTGGTTCGAATCATCGAATCGTGAATGTGGTGATGTTAGAAACACACCATTCTTAGGTGTGAGCCCGGAGAGACTCGAACTCCCGACATCCACGGTGTAAACGTGGCGCTCTAACCAACTGAGCTACAGGCCCTTCTCTGACATATTAGCCAACATCGGTGTGAGCCTCAACGCACCATAGGATTATGAGGTGGCGCTTCAGATCCGAAGTTCCCCACACTTCCTCGCCACCACTGATTGGAAGACCTGAACATGGCTGTGAACGACCAGGACCCGTACTCCTTTTCGAATATAGATTCCAACCCGGAGGAAACGGCCGAGTGGCGTGAGTCCCTCGATCAGGTGGTCGAGTCTCAGGGTCCTGATCGCGGTCGCGATGTCATGCTGTCGCTCTTGAAGCGATCGAAGGAACTGCACCTTGGCGTTCCAATGGTTCCGACGACGGATTACCTCAACACGATTGCGACGGAAAATGAGCCAGCGTTCCCCGGCGATGAGGAACTTGAACGGCAATATCGGTCCTGGATTCGCTGGAATTCCGCCGTCATGGTTCACCGCGCACAAGCGCCAGGAATTGGCGTTGGTGGACACATCGGTTCATACGCGTCAAGCGCCTCGCTTTACGAGGTTGGCCACAATTACTTCTTCCGCGGTCCAGATCACGCCGGTGGCGGTGACCAGATTTTTTACCAGGGTCACGCGGCTCCCGGAATGTACGCTCGTGCTTACCTTGAAGGTCGCTTAACCGAGGACCAGCTCGATGGGTTCCGCCAAGAGAAGTCTCACTTTGCTGGTGGACTCTCCTCTTATCCCCACCCTCGACTCATGCCCGACTTCTGGCAGTTCCCAACAGTGTCGATGGGTCTCGGTCCAATCAATGCGATCTATCAAGCGCAGTTCAACAAGTACGTCACGAACCGCGGAATCAAAGACGCTTCAGACCAGCATGTCTGGGCGTTCCTTGGCGATGGTGAGATGGATGAGGTTGAATCGCGCGGCGCTCTGCAGCTCGCAGCAAACGATCGCCTCGACAACCTCACGTTTGTCATTAACTGCAATTTGCAACGACTCGATGGCCCGGTTCGCGGTAACGGAAAAATCATTCAGGAGCTGGAGTCGTTTTTCCGCGGTGCCGGTTGGCATGTCATCAAGGTTGTGTGGGGCCGCGAATGGGACGAACTGCTGAGCCAAGATCACGACGGTGCGCTCCGCGATTTGATGAACGACACCCCCGACGGTGACTTCCAGACGTATAAGGCCGAATCGGGTGCTTACATCCGTGAGAACTTCTTCGGACGTGACCCGCGCACCGCTGCGATGGTCGCTGATTGGTCTGACGAAAAGATTTGGGCGCTCAAACGCGGCGGTCACGACTACCGCAAGCTCTATGCGGCGTATGCGGAAGCGATGGCGCACAAGGGCCAGCCGACGGTAGTTCTTGCGAAAACCGTGAAGGGATACGGTCTCGGAAAGACGTTTGAGGGCCGAAACGCCGTTCACCAGATGAAGAAACTGACGCTCGATGTCCTCAAGTCGTTCCGTGACGACTTGCGTATCCCCATTACCGATGAACAGCTTGAGGCGAATCCGTATCGTCCCCCCTACTACCACCCCGGCGCGAACGACCCAGCAATTCAGTATCTGCTGAAACGTCGCGCTGAACGCGGAGGCGCTCTCCCTCAGCGTCGCACCGCGTTTACTCCCCTTCCCGCTATCGAAGACAAGCTCCTCGAGCAGGGCAGGAAAGGCAGCGGCAAGCAAGAGGCAGCGACGACGATGGCTTTCGCTCGATTGTTCAAGGATCTGTTGCGTGATGAAAACTGGGGTGCGCGATTTGTCCCGATCATCCCCGACGAAGCCAGAACGTTCGGAATGGACTCGTACTTCCCCACGTCGAAGATTTACAACCCAGCCGGCCAGAACTACACGTCGGTTGACCGCGAACTTCTCTTGGCATACAAGGAGAGCGTCGCCGGACA
>WLES01000100.1 GCA_009704155.1 Actinomycetota bacterium
ACTTCCACGACTCCGGGTTCCTTCGCGAACTGCTTCGTCAACGATTGCTTGGGCGTCACGCTGGGCAATCGCAATGATGTTGTCGGCATCAATCGACGCCGTGTTGGTCATGTACGCGGAGCGCTCGACAGCCTCCGCCATGATCGCGTCTGCCCGTGACTGAACCTCACCAAGGATGGCGTCAGCTTCGAGACGTGCTTCGGTGAGCATCCGTTGGGCTTCGATGTCAGAGGATGACAAAAGAATTGTGGCTTGCTCTTCGGCTGTTCGAAGGACCATTTCGAGTTTGGTCCCGAGCCCTGAGTAGGTGGGGGTGCTGGGTTCAGCATCGTCGAGTGGTTGTTGTGTCCCTGCGAGCCTCGCCAACTCAGCTGCGAGTTCGTTGCGTTCAGTGTTGGAAGCGATAATTTCGCGTCGAAGGTTTGTGATGGCTTTGTCGACATCGTCACGCGAATATCCGCGCATCACAATCGGGAATTGTCCGTCCGTGGCCACTGGTCCTCCTTGAGTGGTAACGCTTCAGTCTATCCATTGGCCCGTGTGGCACCGAACGGGTTCATCAACTCGGTGGACGCATCGGTCGGGTAAACTGGTGTTTTGGCCTGAGGGGGTGTCGCGTGCGATTCATTTTCGCGGTCGGGTTTTTTCTCGTTTCCCTCATCCTTCTCGTTTCTGGTTTGCTGATTCGGCATGCATTCTCAGCCCCCGATTCGTTTACCCAGACGGTTTCTGTTGACGGGGACGCGCCTGTCACACTCATTGACGCAGACGAACTGGCGCGGGTTTCGGGTGCCGAGTCCATCACCGTCTCCGGCGCAACTCAGACCGACCCGCAGATTCCAGCTCCGATCACCCTCGCGTGGGGTCGTAAGAGCGACGTCGTCGCATGGGTTGGAAACGCCCCGTATCAGGCGCTCACGGTCAATCCGGAGACACGAGAGATCGTTTCGCGCACTGTTCCTGGGATCGAGAGCGAGATTCCGAACCCTGCTGGTTCAGACCTGTGGTTTGAGGAATGGACGGGCGAGGGGGAGGTATCAGCTAACTTCGCGCTGAGCGACAAGGACACTGTGTTGATTGCGGGGAGTGGTGTAGTTCCAGCTCCTCGAGACATCACGATCGTGTGGACCATCGACGTCGATCGAACAATCCCAACCACGCTGTTGTACCTCGGGGCGTTTTTTGCAATCGGTGGAGTCATCGCGTTTGCGATCGGGATGTGGCGAGAACGTGTTCAACGCCGGATTCGCCGGCAGGGTCGAATGCCGAAGGCGCCGCGAGGGCCACGGTGGAAGCCCCCGCGCCGTTCACTCGGCGCTGGTGGCGGTCGTAAGCCACGTCGACGTCGATTGGCCGAATTCACCGCAATTCTTGTCGCCGTTCCGCTCGCTTTAGCCGGCTGCGCCCCTGCCGAGGTCGCTCAACCGACCCCTCTCCCAACCGAGGTGACGGACGCACCGCCCGTTGCGATTTCGCCCATGCAGTTTGAGCGAGTTGTGGCCGCGATTACCGCGACGCTCGCGGAAGCTGATTCAAGTAGCTCAGACACCATCGCTGAAACACGATTGACCGGCGCAGCGCTGAGGTTCCGAGAAGCCAACTATCGTGTATCGCGCGTTGATGCGAGTCTCGTGACACTGTTCACCATTCCGGATGCGTCGGTGAGCCTTTTGCTCCCTCAGCAAACTGATGATTGGCCGCGATCGGTTTTCGCCATTATTGAAGACACCGCCAACGAGGAATCCCCATCCATAGCGCTTGTTTTGACGCAGGAGTCACCGCGCGAGAACTATCGGGTTTCGTACACCTTCGCTCTCGAACCCGGTGTCGTGATTCCTGAAGTGCCGTCGGCCGAGTTCGGCGCGGCTGTGTTGGCCGCTGACACCGACTTACTAGCGGCAACGGCCGAACAGATCGCTGAACAATACGGTGACGTTTTGCTCTTGGGCGAAGAGAGCGCTTTCTCGTCCGTGTTTGCGCCAGACACCCTTCAGGAACAGATCGGTGTTGAGGCGAAGGCCGCCCGCGCCGAGGTTCTTGTCGGACAAGCGGCGTTCTCGTGGGTGGAAACGATGGCCGAGGACACCCCGATCGTGTTCGCGTCGAGTGACGCGGGTGGAATCGTCGCACTCACCATCACCGAATCGGAAACCGTCAAACCGGCGGCGAGCGGCGCGGCCATCACGACGGAGGGTGCAATCAAGATCCTTTCCGGCCGGCCGTCGTCGTTGCGCGGAATCACTGCGAATTACGATTACCAGTTGCTTTTTTACGTTCCGTCGATCGGGTCTGCAGAGAAAATCCGTTTGCTCGGATATTCCTACGCTCTCGTCTCCGCCGGCGAAGCGCGGTAGGAGCAACCGTGGCGTATTTTGATTTCGCTGCAACCGCGCCGATGTCTGACGACGTCATCGCGGCGTGGGAGTTCGCCGTTCGCCAACCTGGAAACGCCTCGGCAACGCACCGTGACGGGCAGAAGTCTCGGTTGTTGTGGGAGGAGGGTCGCGAGAGCATTGCGCGAACCCTTGGCGCAAAACCGTTCGACGTGACGATGACGGGGTCCGGCACGGAAGCCATCAACCTCGCGATCAAGGGTTTGTGGTGGGGTCGAAACAGCGACGCGAAGCGCCCTCGGATTCTCACAACTGAAGCCGAACATCACGCTGCTCTCGAGGCTGTTCACTGGCTGGTCGAGCATGAATCGGCTCAGGTGGAGTTTCTTGCTCTTGACGAGTTTGGCGTTATTGACATCGGCGACCTCCGAGAGAAGCTGTCCGATGAAGTCGCCCTCCTGACGTCACTGTGGGTCAACAACGAGATCGGCACAGTTCAGCCCATCGCCGAGATCGTCGCCGCGGCCGCCGAGCACGGTGTTCCCGTTCACATGGATGCGGTCGCAGCCTGGGGTCACATTCCCGTCGACTTCGACGAGTCCGGTCTCGCGGCAATGTCGGTTTCAGCGCACAAAATCGGAGGCCCGGTCGGCGTCGGGGCTCGCGCCGTCGCTCGAACCTGGAACATTGTTCCGAGCATTCACGGCGGTTCACAGCAGCGGCTTCGCAGTGGTTCGCTCGACTTCGCGGGGGCTTATGCAGCTGGCGTTGCGGCCGGTTTAGCCCACGCGCACGTCGCGAATAGTGCACACGAGACTCACGAGCTCGCTCGCCGTTTGGCAGACGGTATTCGGGACGCCATTCCGGGAGTGAGCTTTCGCGGGCACCCAACGAGCCGAACGGGCGACAACGTTCACATCACGGTTCCCGGTCTCGACACGGTGTCGGCGATGTTCCTGCTAGACGAACTCGGTCACTCGGTGAGTGCAGGTTCCGCGTGCCAGGCCGGTGTCAACTCGCCGTCTCACGTGTTGCGCGCGATCGGGGTGAGCGACTCTGAGGGGCCGCTTCGGTTCACTCTTGGCCCGTCGACAACCGAATCTGACATCGACGAGATTCTCGCCGTCCTGCCAGACATCATCGCCCGCACCCGCACGCTCTCCTGAGCCCTCGCCTAGACTTTAGGCATGAAGGTGCTTGCAGCGATGAGCGGTGGAGTCGACTCCGCCGTCGCAACTGCGCGCGCGGTCGAAGCTGGCCATGATGTCACGGGTGTTCACCTCGCCCTGTCGCGGATGCCGGGAATCTTTCGGTCTGGCTCACGCGGTTGCTGCACCGTTGAGGATTCTCTCGATGCGCGCCGAGCAGCAGGACTGTTGGGCATCCCCTTTTATGTGTGGGACTTCAGTGCACAGTTCACCGAAGCTGTCGTTGACGATTTCATCAGCGAATACGCGGCCGGCCGAACTCCCAACCCCTGCATGCGCTGTAACGAGCGAATCAAGTTCGCCGCCCTCCTCGACCGGG
>WLES01000101.1 GCA_009704155.1 Actinomycetota bacterium
ATCGACCCACCGAACACCGTCGTGTTCAGTGATCGTTTCGCAACGGTGGTGATCGACCTCAAACGTGTCGAGTGATTCCGCGACCGCATTCGCCGACGCTCCGGCGGACATCGCAAGGCCCGAGGCAGCGAGGATGTTGAGAATCATGTGCGGCGATGCAAACCCGAGCTCTGAGAGTCGGTCGACGGTGACTATCTCCTGGGCGGTGTTTCGCCGGTCAGCGATAAATGCTCGGTCAACAAGAATTCCGTCGACTGTTCCGAGCTCGCCCGTGTCCGGCGTCTTAAAGCCAAACCCTATGGCTTCACAGCCTTCCTCAACGTGTGCATCGCGAACCAAACGTTCCGTCACGGGATCGGCGGTGTTGTACAAAACCACGTTTCGTGTGTTGAAATACACGACTCCCTTAGCCGTTTGGTATGACTCCATTGACCCGTGCCAGTCGATGTGATCATGAGCGACATTAAGTACGGCACTTGCGAAGGGCCTGAGTGCCCCCTCGCCAACTCCAGGTAACCAGTGAAGTTGGAAGCTTGACAGCTCGACAACCAGGAAATCAAAACCGCTCGGTTCTCTAATCGCATCAAGGACCGGCACACCGATGTTGCCAACCGCCGCGGCACGAAACCCCGCGGTTCGAAGCGCGTGAGCTGTGAGTTGTGTCGTTGTCGTTTTGCCATTAGTCCCCGTGATGAGAATCCACTCAGCCGAGGCCACCTTGTCCCGCACGCGCCAGGCGAGTTCGATATCTCCCCAAACGGGCACCGAGTTCGAGTTCGCCCATAAGATGAGCGGATGACGAGGATTCAGTCCAGGGCTTACGACAATCAGGTCTGGCGAGAACTCCCCCGCGAGCACCACAGCGTCACTGTCAACGGGAGCCAACTCGTACCGGATACCCAGCGCGTCTAGCATCGCGCGGTGTTCAGGCGAGGCGTCGCGCGTCACGACGAGAACGTCAGCACCGAGCTCCCACAGCGTGTCAGCAACACTGAAACCGGTCACGCCTAATCCGACGACGAGTACCTTGACTCCCTTCCAATCGGCGTGCCAACTTGTCAGGCCACCGGGAACGGGCATTAGCGACTCGCCCATTCGAGATAGAAGAGACCCACCCCAACCGCAACACCCAGAGCGGCGATGAGCCAAAATCTCACGACAACCGTAATCTCCGCCCACCCCTTGAGTTCAAAGTGATGGTGAAGCGGGCTCATGAGGAATATCCGTTTGCCCTTCGTCAACTTGAAATAGATTCGCTGGATGATGACGGAACCAGCAACGATGACGAACAACGAACCGATGAGAATGATGAGGAGTTCGGTGCGTGTGAGAATCGCCAGGGCAGCAATCGCGCCACCGAGACCGAGTGACCCTGTGTCTCCCATGAATATTTGTGCCGGTGATGTGTTCCACCACAGGAACCCGACTGTGCTTGCCGCGACGGCTGCCGCAATTGCCGCGAGGTCGAGCGAGTCGCGGACTTCGTAACACTTGTAAGCGACCTCAGGATCCAAAACGTTGCTGAAACAACTCTGGTTGAATTGCCAAAATCCGATGATGACATACGACGTCACGGCGAGGATTGCACTGCCCGACGCGAGCCCGTCGAGCCCGTCGGCGACATTCACACCGTTCGTCGTCGACACCACGATGAGGTTGACCCAGAGTACAAACAGCGCGATACCGAACCCACCGCCGATGACAGCAAGGTTGAGCCACGGAATGTCCCGAACGGCACTAATGGCGAGGGACGCTGGCGTTATGCCATTCTCGTCTGGGAAATTGATTGCCAGCAGGGCAAACACGGTCGCGATTGTGGCTTGGCCAGCAATCTTGGCCCAGCCGCCAAGTCCGAGGCTCCGCTGTTTCCTGGTCTTCGTGAAGTCATCGATGAAGCCGACAAGCCCCATTCCCACCATCATGAAAACGACGAGTAGTCCGCTCGCGGTCGGAGGATACATATCGATGGCGTGCCCGAAGAAGTACCCGAGAACTGCACCGAGGATAATGACGATTCCGCCCATTGTCGGCGTTCCGCGCTTTGTGTGGTGACTCTGAGGGCCGTCATCACGAATGAACTGACCCCACCCGATGCGTTCGAAGAGTTTGATGAAGACCGGTGTGACGAAGAGTGTGAAGAATAGGGCGAATCCAGCCCCGAGGAGAAGTGATCTCACGACTCCCCCTTCAATCGGGCAACGAGCCCGGCCATGTCATATTCGGTCGAGCTGGTGACCAACACGACCACCGAATCCCCGCGCATGCGGGACACTTCATCGTACGCAATTGACTCGTCTGAACACGGCAGCGACTCCCCATCCCACGAACCCTCCTGCTCGGCAGCGAGATGAACAACCCGAGCCGATCCTCCGACAACGACGAAGTGACCGATGTTGAGTCGAACAGTTCGTCTGCCGAGCGCATCGAGTTCTTCGAGAGTGGTGTTGGCGATATGCCCTACAACGTGAACCGTGTCGTGGCCTCTGGACCGCCATTCGGCGAGTCCGGTCTGGGCTTCTCGAACAGCGTCAAGAGTGACGGCGTTCGTTGCATCGAGAAGTATCGTTCCGTCTGCCAGCGTCTCCGGCGTCACTCCAGCCACCCTGCATCGCGGAGCGCTGAGCGCGCCAGATCGCGTGCCGAATACACAGTGCGTTCCCCACGGATGTCCCTGTAATTCTGGTGACCTGGCCCAGCCCACAGAATCGAATCACCCTCGGTGGCCAATGAAACAGCCAGGACGATTGCCGCTTCGGGGGGTGAAGACTCGTGAATCTCCGGTCCGTCAGCAACCGAACGGGCACCGACGAGAAGTTGCTTCCTAATCGACTCCGGATCTTCAAATCGCGGGTGGTGATCGGTGATGACGAGAATGTCGCATCCTTCCGCAGCCACTCGCCCCATGTCGAAGCGTTTGGTCGCGTCACGATCCCCGTCTGCACCAAAGACCATGATTGTTCTGCCCGTCGTGAACTGCTTGACCGCCGCGAGAGTGTGCTCGAAGGCATCGGGTGAGTGTCCGAAGTCAACAAACACATTTGGTCCTCGATCACCAGAGACTTTCTCGGTTCGGCCCGGCAAATAGGCCTGGATTCCGTTGTCTCGACGAAGGGCGTCCGCGATGTCATCAAAGCTGTAACCAGCCTCCACGAGCATGACAATAGCGAGGCCTGCGTTCGCTGCCATGTGGGCGCCGATGACTGGCTCGCGTGTCTCGAGGGTTCTCCCGTCTCGAGACGTGAGGGTAAACGAGACGCTTTCCGCCGATTCTTCTGTGACCACAACCTGCCACAGGGCGTCGGGATCACCCTTCGACGAAATGGTCGTCACGGGAATGAGCGATTCGGCCGCCACCCGGCTCCCCCACTCGCTGTCGAGAGAGACAACACCTCTCTTCGCAATTTCAGGGGCAAAAAACGCGAGTTTTGCATGGAAGTATTCGTCCATGTCCGCATAGTCATCAAGGTGGTCGTGCGACAAATTCGTGAACCCAGCTACGTCGAAGGTGATGCCAGCAACGCGATTGTGCGTGAGAGCCTGAGCCGACACCTCAACAGCAACCGCACCAACCTTCTGCTCCTTCATTCGGGCGATCAGCGCATGGAGCTCGCTTGCCTCCGGGGTTGTCAGTCGCGAAACGACGGTCTCACCCGCGATATGGCGTTCAGCGGTTGAGGAGAGACCTGTGACCACACCCAGTTGACGGAGGATTGCCTCGAGAAGGTAAACCGTCGACGTCTTACCGTTCGTTCCCGTTACACCGAAATACAGCGGAGGATTATCATCAGTGCGATACAACCAATTGGCAACCTCCCC
>WLES01000102.1 GCA_009704155.1 Actinomycetota bacterium
CCGTGACTGGGCTTTGCGGGGTGCTGCCTTTTCCGCCTTGATTGCGGCGGGCTTTGCTACAGCCTTGGGCTTCGTTGCCTTTGCTTTTGATGCCGTTTTCGGCTTCTTCGTGAGAATAGCCATTTATATCAACTCCATTTGTTGGTGGGGATCTAGCGAGTTCCCCAGTTGTATTGTTGTTTTTTCAGTTGTAGGTAGGTAAAAACTTCAGTTTCGACGACTCCTGGAATTGTTCGGATTCCTGAGTTGAGCAGTTCGAGCAGGCCTTCATCATCCTCGCAGACGACTTCAGCGAGCATGTCGAAGGAACCTGCCGTTAAGACAACATATTCGACTGCATCAACTTCGGCCACCGAATCAGCAATTGTGCGCGCGTCGCCGACGGTTCGAATGCCGATCATCGCTTGTCGGTAAAACCCCAATTGCATCGGGTCGGTCACTGCGACAATCTGCATGACTCCGGATTCGGTCAAGCGTTGAACCCGCTGGCGGACCGCCGCTTCGCTGAGGTCGACCGCTCGACCGATATCGCTGTATGACTTTCTCCCGTCGATTTGCAGCTGCTCGATGATCGCCTTGGAGACGTCATCGAGTGCGACTGCTCGCGGGAAACTGACCATAAAGCGATTATGACGGTGATTTCATCAAAAAACAAGTGATTTCGAAGCGTTTTGCCGATTATGCAGAGGAAATCGTTTGTTTGCCACCTAGAAACTTTGGCAACTTTTGATTAGGGTGGAGGCATGACTACTACATTGAAAAACTTTATCAACGGCAAATTTGTCGACTCGCGCGGCAAAGAAGCCATCGATCTCGTCGATCCCGTAACCGGTGACGTTTACGCGAAATCACCTGTCTCTGACGCAGGTGACATCGACGCCGCTTACACCGCCGCCTCTAAAGCGTTCGAAGAGTGGCGTGAGACGACTCCGAGCGAACGCCAGAAGGCCCTGCTGAAAATCGCTGACGCGATGGAAGCACGCGCCGATGACTTCGTCGCCAAGGAGGTGCAAGACACCGGCAAGCCGATTGGCTTGACGCTCAGCGAAGAGCTCATGGTCGGTATCGACCAGATTCGGTTCTTTGCCGGCGCTGCCCGCAACCTCGAAGGTCGCGCGACGGCCGAGTACATGCGCGACCACACCTCGAGCATTCGTCGTGAGCCCATCGGTGTCGTCGGTCAGGTGACACCCTGGAACTACCCGCTCATGATGGCGATTTGGAAGTTTGCTCCTGCGATTGCAGCGGGAAACACCACCGTCCTCAAGCCGTCTGACACCACACCGTCCTCAACGCTCTTGTTGGCCGAGGTTGCATCCGAGTTCCTCCCCGCCGGAGTCATGAACGTTGTTGTTGGTGACCGCACCACGGGTGCTCTCATGACCGAACACAAGATTCCGCAGATGGTGTCCATCACCGGTTCGGTTCGCGCCGGAATGGAAGTTGCCAAGGCCGCTTCGTACGACGTCAAGCGTGTTCACCTCGAGCTCGGCGGCAAGGCACCCGTGATCGTGTGGGACGACGCCGACATTGCGAGCGCTGTCGAAGGCATCGCGACTGCCGGCTACTTCAACGCCGGCCAAGACTGCACGGCAGCAACGCGTGTCATGGTTCACGAGTCGGTTCACGATGACTTCGTTGCAGCGATGCGCGAATACATCGCGGCCAACGTCTCAACCGGTGTTCCAACGAACGAGGACATCCTCTACGGACCCGTCAACAACATCAACCAGTTTGACCGCGTCATGGGAATTCTCGGTGACCTCCCCAACCACGCAACCATCGAAACCGGTGGAAAGCGTCAGGGAACGGAAGGCTTCTTCATCGAGCCAACGGTCGTCTCCGGACTCAAGCAGACCGACTGGGTCATCCAAAACGAAATCTTCGGGCCAGTCATCACCGTTCAGAAGTTCAAGGACGAAGCCGAGGCTCTCTCGTGGGCCAACGGTGTCGACTACGGGTTGGCATCGTCGGTGTGGACGAAAGACCACGGTCGTGCGATGCGCTTCGCGAAGAAGCTCGACTTCGGTGCCGTCTGGATCAACACCCACATCCCGATTGTCGCTGAGATGCCTCACGGTGGATTCAAGCACTCCGGCTACGGCAAGGACCTCTCGATGTACGGATTCGACGACTACACGCGCATCAAGCACGTCATGTCATACATCGGCGAATAGCTCATTAGTCAGTCGGCCGCGGTTCTTCACAGAGCCGCGGCCGACTGCGTTGTCCTCTGCCGGTGCATGTGCACGACTTGATTTAGGGAGCAAATGGTCGACTGTTTCTGTGATCCCTGCGCCGTCCTTCCCGCTCGTGGCTGCCGTTGCACCAGTCGTCGTCGGCGTTGTGTTGTGGGCAATCTGGGCCTCGCCGTTCGCCCTTGTGGGGGCGCTAATTGGTCCGGTCATGGTGGTTGCACACTTCATCGATTCACGCCGTCGGCATCGCGCGCAATCGATCAAGGACGCCACTGCGCAACGGCTCACCTCGGCGGCTCAGCAGCGCGAGACCCACGCAGCTCTCACCTCAATCCGCGACGAAGAGAACCGGCAATATCCGTCGATTGCAACGATTGGGCAATCTCCGTCGTGGCGCCCAGCCTTCGACGGCTCCACACTGGTTCGTGCTGGTTCCCACGCTCGCGAGGGGGTTCAGGGGTTTCCCTGGCTGGTCGATGTTGCCAACGGTGTTTCCGTCGTGGGCAGCGGTGATGCCGCGGACTCCGTCGTTCAGTCACTCGTCATCGGCATTTCGGCACGACTTGGTCCGGCAACTTCGGTCGACGCGCAATCGTGGGACTGGCCGACGGGCATTCGGCTGTCGCGCCGCGACGATTCGCTCTGTGCACTCAGCATTCGGTGCGGTCCCTCATCGATTGAATCGGTGAATCGTCGAGGCGAGTTACCCACCAGCGTCGACGCTGTCCCCGACATCACGGAGGGCTGGGAGCGCGTTCTGGGACTGTGTGGCTCAGGAGACGCCATTGTCGAGTGGGACGACCGCTCTGCGTGTTCATTCGGGGTTGGACGCGACTCAGCTGGCACCCTGGTTCTCGATCCGACCTCGCACTCGCCGCACATGGCGATTGCTGGCCGCACAGGTTCGGGGAAGTCAGAATTCATTTCTGCTCTGCTGTGCGACTGGGCTGAACGGTTCGCGCCAGCCGGTCTGTCATGGGTTGGATTCGATTTCAAGGGAGGAGCAACGCTCGCACCACTCGCGAGATTGCTCAACTGCCGAGGAATCGAAACAGATCTCGATCCGGTAGCGGCCGAACGCGTGTGGCGGGCAATTGCAGCAGAAATTCTTCGCCGCGAATCTGCATTGATGGTCGAGGGTGTTGCGCGAATCGAAGACTCGACGAACATGTCGCGATTGGTGGTCGTCATCGACGAGTTCCCGGAGCTTGTTCGACTCAATCCGGGCGCGGCGGAAACTATCGGGGCGATTGCTCGCCGCGGGAGGTCACTCGGAATGCACCTCGTCGTGTCGACACAAAACGCGAGCATCTTGTCGCGCGACGGTTTGCTCGCCAATCTGACAACCCACGTGTGTTTCCCTCTTGGAGGGGCTCATGACGTCACGATGTTTCTTGGGTCACCGCCTGTGCGGCAGCCGCGGGTGGGTGAGCCTGTGATCGGGCTGTCGGACGGGTCAACCCGAACAATTCGGGTTCGGCACGGCGCATCTGGTGGCACCGTTGTGCAGGCTCCCGGTGCGCGCCTGCCGCCGCTCGCTGGACCCCCGCCAACCCCGCCAATCATTGGTTCGGACGGGTTTGGGC
>WLES01000103.1 GCA_009704155.1 Actinomycetota bacterium
CCAACGGCACGATTCGTAACATTCTCGGTGGCGTAATTTTCCGTGAACCCATCATCATTTCCAACATTCCCCGCCTCGTCCCAGGCTGGAACAAGCCGATCATCGTTGGGCGTCACGCATTCGGAGACCAGTATCGGGCCACCGACTTCACTTTTGACGGACCCGGCACTCTGACAATCAGCTTCCAGCCAAAGGGTGGTGGCGAGGCGCAATCATTCGAGGTTTTCCAGGCACCGGGTGCTGGTGTCGCGATGGCGATGTACAACCTCGATGCGTCGATTCGCGACTTCGCGCGCGCATCGCTCAACTACGGACTCACTCGCAACTATCCCGTTTACCTCTCGACGAAGAACACGATCCTCAAAGCGTACGACGGCCGCTTCAAGGACATCTTCCAAGAAATCTTCGACGCTGAGTTCGCCGACAAGTTTGCCGCTGCCGGCATCACCTACGAACACCGACTCATCGACGACATGGTTGCGAGTGCGATGAAGTGGGAGGGCGGATACGTCTGGTCCACGAAGAACTACGACGGTGACGTTCAATCGGACACAGTCGCGCAGGGATTCGGATCACTCGGTCTCATGACCTCTGTCCTCACGACACCCGACGGGCGTGTTGTCGAGGCCGAAGCAGCGCACGGAACCGTGACGCGTCACTACCGCGACCACCAAGCCGGTAAACCAACGTCAACAAACCCGATTGCGTCAATCTACGCGTGGACTCGCGGATTGCAGCACCGCGGAAAGTTGGATGGAAACCAGAAGCTCATCGACTTCGCAACGACACTCGAAGAGGTCGTCGTTGCCTCCGTCGAAGCGGGGCACATGACGAAGGACCTCGCGGTTCTCGTTGGCCCCAACCAGAAGTGGGAGACAACGGAAGAATTCCTCGCGACGCTCGATTCGAATCTCCAGAAACGTCTCGCTCAGTAACGCTGGCGAGGACATGAGAGTCATCGCGCTGCTTCGTCGATACCCAATCATCGGGTTGGCGATTGGAGTCGCGGCGCTCGCAGGGACGTTGACTGCGGTCACACTCGGAGATATCGCACACGCGGTGCTCGCGGTGTTTACGCTGTCGATTGCCGTTCGAGAAGGCGTTCGAATGGTGCGGTACATCATCAAGGGTCACGTCGGTCTGGACATTCTGGCGGTCACTGCAATCGTCGCGACGGTCGCGGTAGGCGAGTATTGGGCGAGCCTCGTGATCGTTGTCATGTTGGCGAGCGGCGAAGCGCTGGAGGATTATGCGGCGGGCCGTGCAGAACGCGAACTGAGCGCCCTACTCGAGAACGTTCCCCAGCGGGCACACCGCTATCGAGACGACGGAACCATCGAGGATATAGCTGCGACGGACGTGATGGTCGGTGACCGGTTGCTCGTACGACCAGCTGAAGTAGTGCCGGTCGACGCCGCGTTGATGAGCTTCACTGGAACATTTGATGAGTCATCGTTGACGGGAGAGAGTCTTCCCGTCGAGAAGGTCGACGGAGATTCGGTCATGTCTGGGTCGGTCAACGGTAGCGGCGCGGTGGATGTTCGAGCGTCAGCGATCGCAGCAGATTCGCAGTATCAGCGAATCGTCGAACTCGTCTCAGAGGCAAAGAACAGTAAGGCGCCGCTTGTGCGATTGGCCGACCGCTACGCGGTGCCCTTCACGTTCGTCGCCTATGCGTTTGCGGGGATTGCGTGGTGGATATCTGGCGATGCACAGCGCTTCGCCGAAGTCCTTGTTGTCGCAACACCGTGCCCCCTCTTGATTGGTGCACCGGTTGCATTCATGGCTGGGATGTCGAGCGCAGCAAAATCGGGGATTGTCATCAAAAACGCTGGGACTCTCGAGCGGCTCGCACGAGCAAAGACCGTTGCATTCGATAAGACAGGGACCCTCACCCACGGGTTACCTCAGGTCGTCGACGTTCGCCCCGTGTCCATGTCCGCTGACGAACTCCTGATATTGGTTGGCTCAACTGAGCAGTATTCCTCGCATGTCTTGGCTTCAGCGCTGCGCACGGCGGTGGCGGAGCGCGGCCTCACACTTCGCGATGCGGCAAACGCGAAAGACGTTGCAACTCACGGTGTCGAAGCGACCATCGACGGTCGTGTGGTGTTCGTTGGGAAGCCGAGTTATGTGTCGACAATCGCTTCGGGAGTCCCCGAACCGCTCTTGGACGAGGGGGAAGCGGCCGTTTACGTTTCGGTCGATGGTGCCTACGCCGGGTCGGTCATTGTGCGCGACGAAATTCGACCGGATGCCATCGCTACGCTTGCCGCGCTTCGGACTCTGTCGATTCGGAACGTCATGATGCTCACGGGCGATATTGAACCAGTTGCGAAGCATGTCGCGCAGCAATTGGGAATCGAGGACGTCCGAGCCGAGTGCCTGCCAGAAGACAAGGTTCAAGCCATTCGCGCCGCGCCGCTCCGTCCTGTGGTCATGGTGGGCGACGGCGTCAACGACGCCCCGGTTCTTGCTGTCTCCGACGTCGGCATTGCCATGGGCGCCAAGGGGTCAACGGCAGCGGCCGAGAGTGCCGATGTCGTGATCTTGCTCGACGACGTGTCTCGCGTCGCGCGAGCGGTGTCGATCGGGCAGCGAACAGTTCGAATCGCACTCCAATCGATTTGGTGGGGAATTGGATTCAGCGTTCTTCTCATGGGTGTCGCAGCCGCCGGCTTCCTCCCTGCGATTGTCGGCGCAGCGATGCAGGAGGTCGTGGATCTCATTGCCATCCTTGGTGCGCTCCGAGCGGTTCGCGCCGGACAAGCGCAACTCCACGGGGTAGCAGGTTGGCACTAGTGTCGACATGGTGAACTCCACAACCGAAAAGTTTCCGTGGGCGGCGATGTCCGCCATCGGGTTCACTGTTTTCGCAACTGTGACATCCGAGTTCTTGCCCACGGGCATGCTGCCGTCGATGGCAGCAGACCTTGGTGTCAGCACGTCGCAAATCGGGTTTCTTGTGTCGGTGTGGGCGGCAACGGTCGTTTTGACGGCAATTCCCATGTCGTTGACGACACGGCGATTCAGCAGAAAATCGATTCTGGTTGTCGCGGTCGCACTATTCACGGCCTCGAACGTCATGGCGGCCCTCGCACCCAACTATGAAATACTCCTTGCTTCTCGCGTAGTCGGCGGCTTGGGAAACGGCATGTTTTGGATGATTGCGACGGGGTACGTCACAACGATGCTGCCCTCGAAGTGGCGCTCCCGCGGGTTCTTGTTCATCTCAGCAGGCGCAAACCTCGCTTTCATCGCCGGTCTGCCGTTGGGTTCAGCCCTCGCCGCGGTGAGCGATTGGCGTTCTGGGTTCCTCATCATGTCCGCGTTGACAATCGGTGCGAGCGTTGGTCTCTATTTCCTTCTCGTCCCCGTTCCCAATCCGCACAGCGACGGCACAACCAAGAAGAACTCCGTCCTGTCGGACTCAACCTTCCCCATGGTCCTGCTCGGCGTTTCAGGGGTATTCCTTGTCGTCGGTGGTGGAAACATCTTCTATCCGTACATCGCTCCGTTCCTCATCGAGGTATCCCACTTCACACCGTTGACCGTTGCCGCACCACTCGCCGCGTACGGTATTGGCGGGACCATCGGGATTGTTGTCGCAGAGCGATTGGGCAGAAAGCCAGAAAACTTATCGCGCAACATTTCTCTGTCGATCCTCTACATGGCAGCAATGATGGTGATCGTCAATTTGGTCGCCCCGTCAACAATTGCGGTAACCGTCGCAGTCGCACTGTGGAGCCTGGGGTTCGC
>WLES01000104.1 GCA_009704155.1 Actinomycetota bacterium
GAAGAACGACGCCTCGCCACGACCTTTGCGAAAGCGGCAAAGGCAACCGGTGTTTCGCGAGTTGTCTACCTCGGTGGAATGGTCGATGACGAAACTGAGCTCTCCGCGCACCTCTCCTCGCGTATGGAGTCCGGCGAGATCTTGCGCGCGACGGGTGTCAGCACCATCGAACTTCGCGCCGGGATCGTGATTGGCTCTGGAAGCGCGTCCTTTGAGATGCTCCGCTACCTCACCGAACGCTTGCCGATCATGACAACACCGCGATGGGTGAACACGCTCACTCAACCCATTGCCGTTCGAGACGTTCTGCGGTACCTCGTCGGCGCGGTATCGCTTCCCGACTCGGTCGAGGGCGTGTTCGATATTGGTGGTCCCGACGTGTTGAGTTATCGCGCGATGATGGACACCTACGCGAAGGTAGCTGGTCTGCGGCCTCGAATCATCATCCCCATCCCCGTACTCACTCCCCGCTTGTCGTCCGGCTGGGTCGGTCTTGTCACTCCCGTCCCCTATCAACTCGCGCGTCGACTAGTAGCAAGCCTCAAAAACGAAGTCATCGCACATGACTCTCGCATTCGCGACCTGATTCCCGACCCCGAAGGCGGATTGACCTCGTGTGCTGGCGCAATCACCCTCGCGCTCGCCCGCATCAAGGATGCGCACGTCGACACGCGATGGTCGGATGCCTCAATTCCCGGCGCCCCAGCTGACCCGCTTCCCACCGACCCTGACTGGGCCGGTGGCTCGATCTACACTGACGTGCGAAAAGCGGTGACTGACGACTCGATTGAGACCGTGTGGGCCCGTGTTGAAGCGATCGGTGGCGACAACGGATATTCGCGCGGCTCCTGGGCATGGGAGATTCGCGGGCTGATTGATCGCGTGTTCGGCGGTGTTGGCCTACGGCGCGGTCGACGGGACGCACTGCACCTCGTCGAAGGCGAAGCTCTCGACTTCTGGCGAGTGGAAACCCTCCAACCGCCCCGTGTCCTCCGGCTTCGCGCAGAGATGAAAATGCCGGGGCTCGCCTGGCTCGAATTCGTCATCGACGAGCACGAAGGCCAAACTCGACTCACTCAGCGAGCAATATTCGCGCCGCGCGGCCTCGCCGGACACTTCTACTGGTGGGCTGTTTGGCCAATGCACGGGTTCGTCTTTCCCTCGATGGTTCACTCTCTCGCGACTGGCGAAAAATAGTTCGAGCGCCAAACTAGGCTGGAGAAATGTCCGTTCTTCGCCGCCAAGAAGTCATCACTGTCGCTGCTCTCTTGGCCGTGACGGCTTCGTGGGGGGCTGCCTTCGTTCTCATGAAGGACGCCATTGTTCGGCAGCCGATTCCCGATTTCCTCTTCGCCCGGTTTGCGATTGCCGCTGTGATTATGATCCTGGCGAGGCCCCAAGTCGTGACTCACATCACCCCTCGGGTTCTGTGGACGGGGTCCGTCGCGGGAGTCATCCTCGCCCTCGGGTTTATCACGCAAACAATCGGTCTCGAACTCTCCACCGCAGCGATCACGGGATTCCTCACGGGCCTTTATGTCGTGTTTACGCCTCTCTTTGCATGGCTTCTGCTCCGCCAAAAACTCAGTGCACGAGTTGCGATCGGTGCTCCGCTTGCGTTCATCGCACTCGGCGTGCTTTCCATCACAGACTTTGGCTTCGGCCCCGGTTCAATTTGGGTCGTCGCGGGCGCCGTTTTCCTCGCCCTGCACATTCTGGCGCTCGGAGCGTGGAGCCCCGGTGCCGACCCTTACGCGCTCACCGTAGTTCAGGTCGTCGTTATGGCAGTGATTACCGGTGCGTGGACCTTCAGTGACGGGAACGGCTTTGTTGCGCCTCCCGACGCCGGCGTATGGGGTGCGGTTATCTTCACCGCAGTCTTCGCGACCGCAGTTGCCTACCTTGTTCAGACCTGGGCTCAAGGGCACATGGACTCGAGCCGAGTTGCCATTCTGCTGACCACCGAAGTGCTCTGGACAGGAATCATCTCTGTCGGGATTGGACAAGAGCCCTTCACCTCGAGGCTGCTCATCGGGGGTGCGATGATGTTCGTCGCGATGCTGATTATCGAATGGCCGTCACGCGGGCGTGAGCCGGCTCTCAACAAGCCCTAGCGGCTCCCTGAGTTTCCACAACGCCACCGTCATCACGGCGAACGCTACTGAACCAATCAGCCAGACGCCGCTCGGCGAAACCGGAACGCTCGCCCACCACCAGTCAATGTTCTCGTCGAGGTTGACAGACCGCACCTCGTTACCCGAAACATATCGAAGAGTATTGGTGTGGAGGGCAACTAGGTTCGCGACGGCAAGCCCAACGCCAATCAACCCCAGTTGAACTCGCGACAGCTGCACTCCGGATTGCGGAATGAATCGATAGAGGGCAACGGCCACGACCAATGCCATGAGGGGCATGATGTATCGGGGTTGGACCGATGCGCCAACGGCGGTGTCATTGATCGTCAGCATGTACATCGGAACAGCGACAACGGCACCAAACGCACCGAGAAGCGCAACTCCGTGCGATCGGGTGAGCTTCGAGACACTCATGAACAAAATTGCGGTGAACAAACCGAGTCCCACCACCCATACACTCGACGGCATTTCGGTGTCCAGCCACCCGAGTCCACTTGTGCCAAAAACTCCGACCCATAACATTGGGAGGTTCACAAGATTCGCTGCGAATTCTCCCAAAGACGAGACTCCTGAACCTTCCGAGCCAGCACCCCAATATCCAGCTTGGCCGGCGCCTCGATAGAAAAGATAACTGAGTCCCGCGAAGATTGCGCTCGCCCCAACGTTCTGCCATGTGACCCGCTTCCGCGCAAACACGAGTATCCACGCAAGTGCAATCGCCAACACGATGTACACACCCGCGTCAGCTCGCGTTCCAGCCCCCATCAGCATAGAGACGGCAGAGAGCGAAACGAGTTTCCACCGCTGCGTTGATGATTCCTCACGCAGGAAGGCGACGAACGATGCGAAAAAGGTGACCAACGATACGTAAGTCCATGAAGACGGGTTCACGCTAGCGAGAACAAAAATTCCGAGAGGCATTGCGGTCGCGACAACTGCAAAAAGTGGGGCCTGTCTTTGTTCACGCGGCAAGACAGCCAACGTCGCCGCGAGAAGCGCAATTGCGAGAGCAGCATTGACCAGGCGCATTGCGATGATTGACGCATCAAGATTGTCGCTCGCTAACCAACTCATTGTCCAATAAAAAATTGGTGGATAGCCACCGTCGGCATTTGATCGAAACGTCTCAATCGGTTCACTCGATTGTGGGCACGCGCCGCTCAATTCGGGGTGAAACGCGAAGCATGCCGAATTCGCGATGAGCGTTGTGGCGACGACGACCGCACCTTCTTCGCCGCCTTCTTCACAAAGTCCTTCACGAAAACCCTGCCCGCACCAAATACTCGCGTTGTGATAGTCGTCATCGGGCGATGACCCAATTGGCGATGACAGTGCCCATGCGCCTAATGAGACAAACGCCGCGATGAGGGCGATCAGCGCCCAGCCCCGCTGCTGTGTTCGGTTCACGCGTTACCAGCTTTGTTTGCCATCATCACGACGGCGTCGTGGTTTGGCACGAATCTCCCAGACTCTGCGTCAGCGGCAATTTTGGCAATTTCCTCGTCTGTGAAGCCAGCGCGCGACAACCCAA
>WLES01000105.1 GCA_009704155.1 Actinomycetota bacterium
CAACTCCGGCGGCCTTCTTGATGAGTTCCGCGGCCGGCGGGGTCTTGAGGATGAAGGTGAACGAACGATCTTCGTACACAGTGATTTCCACGGGAATAACGTTTCCGCGCTTGTCCTGCGTTGCGTTGTTGTACGCCGTGCAGAACTCCATGATGTTGACACCGTGTTGACCAAGTGCCGGACCAATGGGCGGTGCGGGGTTTGCCGCGCCTGCCTGGATCTGGAGCTTGATCAGGCCAACAGCTTTCTTACCTGCCATTTTCATTTTCCTTACTGTCGAGTGTGACGAGTGTCACACGCTCCCGCCTCGACACCGTTTGCGTCGCGCGGTGAATCGGTTACTGCTTTTCGACCTGGCCGAACGTGAAGTCCACGGCCGTGTCGCGTCCGAAGACGTTGATGAGGATGGAGAGTTTTCCGGTTTCGATGTTGATCTCGGAAATGGTTCCCTGAAGTCCAGCGAACGCGCCTTCCTTGATTCCGACGGTCTCGCCGATTTCGTAGTCGGTCGTGATCTTCGCGGTGCTTCCGCCGCCGGGCTTGAGCCCACCGGCTGCGCGAGCACCTTCAATGTCGGCGGTCGTCTTGAGCATGTCGAACGACTCGTCGAAGTTGAGGGGGATCGGGTTGTGAGCGTTGCCAACGAAGCCGGTGACGCCTGGGGTGTGGCGCACGGTCGACCACGAATCTTCGTTGAGGTCCATGCGAACGAGCACGTACGAAGGAACCCGCACGCGCGTGACGAGCTTGCGCTGTCCGTTCTTGATTTCGACAACGTCTTCGAGGGGAACCTGAACTTCGAAAATTGAATCCTGCATGTTCATTGAGAGCACACGGTTTTCGATGTTGGTCTTGACCTTCTTTTCGTAACCAGCGTAAGAGTGCACAACAAACCACTTACCTGACTTGCGGCGAAGTTCCTTCTTGAATCCGGCGTAAGGGTCTTCCTCGTCTGCCACGGGTGCTGGAGTGGTTGCGACGACGTCCTCGTCGTGAGTTGCGTCTGCAGCAGCGTGTGCTTCGTCTGCACTGTCGATGTCGAGAGCATCATCGACGATAGCGTCAGCCTCAGGGTCGACGGCGTCACCAAGAGCAGCGAGCGCCTCGTCGAGGTTCGTCTCGTCGTCGTCGACAACGTGCATGGCGAGTTCTTCTGCGCTCGTCGAACTTTCTTCGTCGGCCTGAAGTGTGTTGCCTTCTTGTGCTTCGTCTTCTTCAGAAGACTGCTCGGCGGCAGTGGCGAGGTCGATGTCCTCGAAGTTGTTTTCGGTCACAGTCTCAGTCCTTAATCCCTAGTTGCCCCACGTGAAGGTTCCATCGCCGAACACAAATCCGGTGAGCAACCCAATGACAAAGTCGAGGCTTGTAATCAGCGCCATAACGATGACGACGAACACCAAAACGACGATCGTGAAGTTGATGAGTTCTTTGCGCGTCGGCGTTACGACCTTGCGAAGCTCGATGATGACCTCGCGCAAGAAACGCGAAACGCGTCCGACGACGCCCGTCTTGCGGTCACTGTTTGACTGACCAGCTACGGCGTCCGGAGTGTTGTTCTCGGTCACTTCTGTTGCCTTTCGATTGTTGACCTGCCGGCGGACCGACATTCGCAGGGCGGACAGGACTCGAACCTGCAACCTGCGGTTTTGGAGACCGCTGCTCTACCAATTGAGCCACCGCCCTGTGCTGGCACTGGCACACCCCGAAGTCCGCGGAGGCACGACGAAGCATGGTGTTTTGCACCAAACCCCAATTGTATGCCAGGCGGGCGGTTTCAGCAAAGTGAGTCCATAAGCAGCCGCTCAAGTACTCTATGAGTGTGACTGAACCGCGAACCCGCGTCTCTCGACGCATCGGCGCTATCGCCGAAAGTGCCACCCTCAAAGTTGATGCGAAAGCGAAGGCCCTCAAGGCTTCTGGCCGCCCGATCATTTCGTATGGCGCAGGTGAACCCGACTTCCCGACGCCGGAGCACATTGTTGAGGCTGCTGTTTCAGCGGTCGTTGACCCCAAAAACCACCGCTACACGCCAGCGCCTGGACTGCCAGAGCTTCGCGAGGCGATTGCCGAAAAGACGCGGCGTGACTCCGGGTGGGCGGCTTCGGCTTCCCAGGTGATCGTCACAAACGGCGGCAAACAAGCCGTGTATCAGGCGTTTCAGGCACTGCTCGACGACGGTGATGAGGTTCTCGTGCCCACGCCCTACTGGACCACCTACCCTGAGGTGATTGCTCTTGCTGGCGGTGTCATGGTCGACGTGTTCGCTGGAGCAGATCAGGGATATCGCGTGACGGTTGAGCAACTTGACGCCGCGTGGACCCCAAAGACCAAGGTGCTGCTTTTTGTTAGCCCTTCGAACCCGACCGGCGCTGTCTACTCTGCTGAGGAAACGAAAGCGATTGGCGAATGGGCCCTCGCAAAAGGATTGTGGGTCGTTGCCGACGAGATTTATCAGAACCTGACCTACGAGGTTGACCGAGCCCCCTCGATCACCGAGGTTGTTCCGGGGCTCACCAACCAGGCGATCCTCGTAAACGGTGTGGCAAAGACCTACGCCATGACGGGTTGGCGTTTGGGGTGGATGGTCTCACCTCCCGACATCACCGCCGCTGCGGGAAACCTGCAATCCCACTTGACAAGCAACGTGTCCAACATTTCTCAGCGCGCCGCAATCGCAGCGCTCAACGGCGACCAGTCCGTGGTCGACGACATGAAGAAGGCGTATGCGAGGCGACGCGACCTCATGGTTGCCGAACTATCGAAGATTGACGGGTTCGTTGTTCCTGAACCCGGTGGCGCGTTTTACGTTTACGCCGACGTGACTGGTCTGCTCGGTCGTGAATGGGGCGGAAACCTTGTCGTCAACACGCTTCAACTGGCCGATTACATTCTCGATGTCGCTGAAGTTGCGGTCGTTCCGGGTGAAGCGTTTGGCCCAAGTGGTTACTTGCGCTTCTCCTACGCACTCGGTGATGACGAACTGCTCGAGGGTTTGCAGCGACTTCAGAAACTTTTCGGTTAGTCGAAACCGATAAACGAAGGCTCCGGGGTGAGCATCACCCCGAACTCGTCGTGAACGCGGATGGTGATGTACCGAGCGAGCTCGAGGACGTCATCGGCCGTTGCGTGGCCCCGATTGACAATCGCGAGGGTGTGCTTAGTTGATATTCCCGCGTTGTTGCCAGGAAGCGTGAAGCCTCGAGGGATTCCCGAGTGCTCAATGAGCCACGCGGCGGAAAGTTTGACGGTCCGTCGATTTTCACTGAACGCGGGGAATTCCGGAATCGCCCCGAGTGGCACGACAACCGGCGAGCGAGGCGTCTCACTCGCGTACCGCGGTGCGTCGGGTGGCAACGCCTGTGCGATGTCATCTGATACGACGGGGTTCGTGAAAAACGACCCGACGCTGATTGAATCAGGATCGTCACTGATGACCATCCCTTTGGACGCGCGCAGGGCCAACACCGCAGCGCGGACGTCTGGCGCTGCGACCTTGTCGCCCACCTCAACCCCAAGGGCGGCTGCGAGCTGGCCGTAACGAACGGGGGTCGCTTGTGTGTCGCGGTGAAGTGCGAACGTGACCGAGACAACAAGCCCCTGGTGACCCTCTTTCAGGGCTGAGGTGCGATAGCCGAATTGCAGGTCGGCGGACGTCATCGTGATCACGCTGTTCGTGCCTGGTTCGACGAACTGAAGACTCTCGAACGTGTCGGCAAG
>WLES01000106.1 GCA_009704155.1 Actinomycetota bacterium
GGCCTTCTGCGCGAAGGAGAACGCGAACAGGTCGAGCGCGATTTCGTGGCGGCCACCGGAGTTCGACTCGTCACCATCGATGTCGCGGACAGGTTTCTTGCCGAGTTGAAGGGTGTCACCGACCCCGAGACCAAGCGCAAGACGATTGGTCGCGAATTCATTCGCGCATTTGAGACCGCCGAAGCCGACCTCGTCGCCGAGGCCGCAAACGCGGGCAAGAAGGTCCGATTCCTCGTGCAAGGAACGTTGTATCCCGACGTCGTCGAGAGTGGCGGAGGGAGCGGCACGGCGACCATCAAGTCTCATCACAACGTCGGTGGATTGCCCGACGACGTTCAATTCGAACTCGTCGAACCTCTCCGAACACTCTTCAAGGATGAGGTTCGGGCAATCGGTCGAGAACTTGGACTCCCCGAGCTCATCGTTGGGCGGCAGCCATTCCCTGGACCCGGTTTGGGAATTCGTATTGTCGGTGAGGTCACTAAGGAGCGTCTCGACATCCTTCGTTCGGCCGACGCCATTGTGCGGGCCGAGCTCACCGCGGCTGGGCTTGACGGATCAATCTGGCAGTGCCCTGTCGTTCTGCTCGCCGATGTTCGGTCCGTCGGAGTTCAGGGCGACGGCCGCACCTACGGACACCCGATTGTCCTCCGGCCCGTCTCGAGCGAAGACGCCATGACAGCCGACTGGACTCGCGTCCCCTACGACGTTCTGGCCAAGATTTCGAACCGCATCACGAACGAAGTCAAAGACGTCAACCGCGTCGTACTTGACGTGACGTCGAAGCCGCCAGGAACCATTGAGTGGGAGTAAAAGGAAAGAGGCGCGAGTCTCCCCGCACCCCTCTCTGTTTGTGACCTGTTAGTCGCTGCCTCGGAGGATTGCGAGCATTCGCAAGATTTCGAGGTAGAGCCACACGACGGTGACGAGAATGCCAAAGGCTCCCTGCCACGCGTAAACAGCGGGGACTCCGCGGTCGGCGCCGAGCTTGATTGACTCAAAGTCGAGCACAAGCGAATACGCAGCGAGGAACACGACAACGAGTCCGATAACCACACCGAGCGGAATTCCGAAGAAGTTCATTGACGATAAGCCGAATGGTGAGTTACCCGTGACGCCCGTGACCATCAACAGCACGTTCGCGACCGAGTAGACGAGGTATCCGATCATCGCGACCGAGACGATCTTGGTCATGCGTGCCGATGAGCGGAATCGACCAGACAAGAAGAGGAACATGGTGATGCCGATGACCGCAATCGTGCCGACGACGGCTTGCGTGACGATTCCGTCCCACATGGTGTTGAAGATCACCGAAATCGATCCGACGAAGAGACCCTGGAGAATCGCGTACGCGACAATCAGCGCAGGCGACGGTGTCTTCTTGAACGTGTTGACGAGTCCGAGAACAAGCCCACCGATGGCGCCGCCAATCATGACGAGCGGGTCGGCGAGAGTCCAGCCAACGACGGCTCCGGCAATGAGAATCGCGAACGACAGAATCGTCTTGACGACCGTGTCTTCGACCGTCATGCGGCCGGCTTGAGCCGGGGTTGCTGAGGGGAGGCTGTAAGCCTCTTCCAACCGCTCGGTGTCAACGGGGGCGGTGGTGTTTCCGGTTCCGCCTTCGCCGTAAATGCGTTCGAGTTCCGAACGGGAAACTTGGCCGGGGCGGAAAGCGGGGTTGCGTGAAAATGCTGGGTTTGAATTCATGTGGCCAGTTTAGGAGCGTTTGCTAAAGAATTCCTAAGAATTAGAGCGTTGACCACCAGAGGTAAAACAAGACGCCTCCCGTGATCCAAACCGGGATCGAAATCGCACCGAGCGTCATTGCGGCAACACAAAGGCGCATGCCTTTTTCGCGAGAGCGACGGATTTGCTCACGTGCGAACCATCCGAGGGGCAGCGCGACGGGCGACATGAGAATTCCCAGAACGAGGGCGAGAACCGCCGTCGGATTTGTCTTGGTTGACACGTCGTTGCTCACAGCACGACTCTATCGCCGCGACATCGCTCGTCGGTGGTGACACATAAACTTGGGAAGACATGAGCGACTCACTCTTCCCCATCGACACCTCCGATCCGTTGTTGGAAGGGCTCAATCCTCAACAGCGCGATGCAGTGGTTCATCGAGGGCCGGCTCTTCTCATCGTTGCGGGTGCAGGGTCTGGAAAGACGGCCGTTCTGACTCGTCGAATCGCGCTGCTTCTCAAGAACCGCGAGGCGTGGCCGAGCCAGATTCTTGCGATCACCTTTACCAATAAAGCCGCGGCGGAAATGCGTGAACGCATCGGGAACTACATCGGCGATGAAGCCCGCGGAATGTGGATCTCAACGTTCCACTCTGCGTGTGTTCGCATTCTTCGCAATGAAGCGCCCCGATTCGGGTTCCCCACAGCCTTCACCATTTACGATTCGGCCGATCAGAAATCCCTCATCAAACGAATCATCAAAGAGTTTGAAGCCGATTCGCTCGGACTGACGCCCGGTGGTGTCTCGTCGAAGATGTCGAAGCTCAAGAACGAACTCATCGACCCCGATTCGTATGCGAGCCAGATCAATCCGAACGACCCCAACGAAGTCATGTTTCTCGACATCTTCCGTCGGTACACCGACGAATTGCGCCGAGCCAACGCGTTCGACTTCGACGACCTCATTTCACAGACCGTCTTTTTGTTCAGGGCGTTCCCCGAGATTCGCGCGCTCTACCAACGGCGATTCCGGCACGTCCTCGTCGACGAATACCAAGACACCAACAAAGCTCAATACGAACTCATTCACGAACTCACGAGGCCGGTTCGGCCAGAGCACGTTCCGACGGAGACAGCACCGGCGCTCCTCAACGAGTCGGGCGGAATCGACGCGGCCACCATCACGGTCGTTGGCGACTCAGATCAGTCCATCTATGCGTTTCGCGGAGCCGATATCCGCAACATCCTCGAGTTTCGGGAGGACTTCGCCGGCACACGCGTGATTGTGCTGGAGCAGAACTACCGCTCAACACAAAACATTCTTGACGCGGCGAATGCGGTTATCGGCAACAACTTCGACACGTCGATGTCGAAGAAGCTCTTTAGCGATCGCGGGGCTGGTGAGTCGATTGCCGGTTTCACCGGTGTCACCCAACACGACGAAGCACAGTTTGTGGCGAACGAAATCACGGCCCTCCACGACGGCGGAATGGCGTATCGGGATGTCGCCGTGTTCTATCGAACCAACGCGCAAACCCGAGCACTTGAAGAAGTCCTCATGCGCGAAGGGGTGCCGTATCGACTCATCGGCGGCACAAAGTTCTACGAACGCGCTGAAATCAAGGACGTCGTTGCGTACCTGACCGCCGTCGCCAACGAAGACGACAACCTTGCCCACCGCCGAATCCTCAACACTCCGAAGCGTGGAATCGGTGATGTTTCTGAGTCGGCGATTCAACGATTCGCCGACGACAACGGACTCTCATTCCGGGCAGCGCTGCGCCAGGTCGACAACCTTGGACTCGGCGCAAAGGTGACCGCGACCATTCGAGAGTTTGTTGCAACACTCGACCGAATATCGGAAATTGCACCGACAGCGAAAGTAGTCGACGTTCTCATGGCAATCCTGGAGGCGACGGGTTACCTCATTATTCTCAAGGACTCGCGCGACCCTCAAGACAACGCCCGCGCGGAAAATGTCGAAGAACTTGTCGGTCAGACCC
>WLES01000107.1 GCA_009704155.1 Actinomycetota bacterium
TCGGTCAACGATTTCGTCAATGGGAAGATCAACACCACGCTTCTGGAGGAACGCTGCGGCATTGGGAAGCCCACTACCCACGAGGGCAAAGCCGTCCGCTTCTGACCATTCACCACCGAACGATTCGACGAGGTTTTGTTCTGAAATCAGCCAGTACGGTTCGGAATCGACAATTGTTCCGTCAAGATCCCACAACACGGCTTTCGGGTATTCGGTGCTCACTCCTGTCAGTCTACGTGCGGTTATTCTTGGACATGAACAGGAAGGAACTGGATGTCCCCGTTCTCAAGCCGCACCGGTCGACCACTAATCCTCGCTTTCGAAGGATGGAACGACGCAGGTGAGGCAGCCAGTGGTGCTGTCAAGGCGATTATTGAGCACTACATCCTTGAGCCCGGCCCGGCCGTCGAATCGGAACAGTTTTACGATTACCAGCTCAACCGACCGAGCGTTGAACTCACCGAAGCCGGCGGCAGGCGAATCAACTGGCCAACAACAACGCTCTACATCCCCTCGACAAAAGACGTCGGTGTTCATGCTCTGCTCGGGACGGAACCCTCGCGCGCATGGCCAACATTCGTGGCCAACTTCCTCGACGAGGCGCTCGCGGCCGATGTGACCGGAATTATTGTGCTTGGCTCGATGCTCGCCGATGTTCCGCACACTCGCCCCGTAGAGGTGTCTCGATCAAGTGAGAGCGCAAGCGTTCGCGGTTTGCTCGGGTGTGACAGTTCTCGGTACGAGGGTCCCGTCGGTATCCCGACAGTTTTCGCCAACTTCAGTGAACAGGTCGGCATACCGTCGGTCTCGCTGTGGGCATCGGTGCCGCACTACGTCCACCACTCCCCTGCGCCGAAGGTGACTCTCGCGCTACTCGAGAACCTCATCGAGATTGCCGAATTCGACATCGACCTCACCGACATTCGTGCAGAGGCAGCGACGTGGGAGGTCGGGATCAACGATATGGCCGAGGGTGATGAGGACATGACCGAATACATCCGTCGCCTTGAGGAAGACCGTGACATCGACATCGCCGACGACAGCGATGACGTCAGCGGTGAGGAAATCGCAGAAGAGTTCGAGCGATTCCTGCGGTCGACCGACGACGGTGACAAGCCGTAACAGTTAGGGCTGGATGGTGTTCGTTGCGAGCAGAACGAGCAAGGTGGTACCGAGAACAATTCGGTAGATGACGAACGGTAGGAACGAGCGCTTTCGCAAGTACCTCATCAGGAACGCGATTACAGCGAGGCCAACGACAAAGGCCACTCCCGTTGCGGCGGCGATTTCAAGCCATGAAAAAGGTTGGGCGCCGTAGCCATCGCTGCCACCCATCGCCGTCCACTCTGCCGATGCTGTAATTGCGTTGTAAAGCTCGTAGAAGCCACTTGCCAGAACAGCGGGGATTGCGAGAAGAAATGCGAACCGTGCAGCGGATTCGCGGTTGTATCCAAGGGCACGAGCCATCGAAATGGTTGCGCCAGAACGCGAAACGCCGGGGATTAGTGCAAGCGTCTGCGCGATACCGATAGTGACGCCGTGACCGGCCGTCATGGAGCGCATGACACGTTCGTTCTTTCCTAGTCGGTCAGCAATCCACAGAAGCACACCGAACACAATGAGAACCGTTGCGATGAGCCACAACGAACGGAATGTGTCACGAATCGTTTCTTGCAGGAGGACCCCGACAACCGCAATGGGGATTGTCCCACCAATCACGATCCACCCAAGGCGAGCTTCAGCGCGCTGGTCCGACGTCAAGTACTTTCCGGCACCGCGGCCGCGCGAGAAGACCGACAGCCACCACGACCGAATGATGTTTCCGATGTCCCTGGCAAAGTAGAGGATTACTGCAACCTCCGTGCCAATTTGAGTGATCGCCGTGAACGTTGCACCCGGGTCCTGGGCGCCGGGCAGGAACAACCCAGTAATCCGAAGGTGAGCACTCGACGAAATCGGCAAGAACTCCGTCAAACCCTGAATGAGACCCAGAATGACGGCGGAAACAATGTTGGAGGAGTCCATTGGTTAAGTCTCTAGTAACTGCGCAAAAAGTCGGTGAGCACACGGTGGCCAAAATCAAGCGCGTCAAGTGGCACGCGTTCATCGACCCCGTGGAACATTCCGGGGAAATCAAGATCGGCCGGCAGTTTCAGTGGGGCAAACCCGTAACCGCGGATACCGAGCATCGCCAACGCTTTATTGTCCGTTCCGCCCGACAGCAAGTACGGAAGCATCCGTGCGCCTGGATCAAACGCGCCAAGCGACTTAGCCATCGCGGCAACAATCGGGGTATCAAAATCGTTCTCCAGCCCAATGTCCTGCACGGTAATTTCGATATCAATTCCAGGGCCAACGATTTCTCGGATGCGATCGAGAACCTCGTTCTCTGTTCCCGGTAGAGGGCGGATATCAATCGCGGCGCTCGCCGTATCGGGGATGACGTTGTGCTTGTAGCCAGCTGAGAGTTGTGTTGGGTTGCTCGTGGTGGCGAGGGACGGGCCAAGGAATCCAGCAGCGAGTCCCGTTGCGGCTACCACTTCACGCGGATCGGTGTCGGCTGGCAGGTCAAGCATTGCTGCGAGTTCCGCGACCAGAGAGGTTGTTGTGCGGGTCATTGTGACGGGCCACTCCGCTCGACCGAGGGCGACGACAGCTTCTGCGAGTTTCGTCACCGCGTTGTTGGGGATGACACGGGATCCGTGTGCCGCGTCGCCGTGAGCGGTGATGGTTGCCCAGATCAGCGCTTTCTCGCCCGTCTGGATCAGGTACGCGCGTTCGTCTCCGATTGTGACCGAGTATCCCCCGACCTCACTAATCGCCTCGGTGGCGCCGGCAAACACCTCGGGACGCTGCATGGCGATGTGGTGCGAACCGTAAACACCGCCGTTCTCTTCATCGCTGAAAAAGGCGACAATGAGTTCGCGGTTGGGCTTGTCGCCAGAACGAAGGATCTCTGCGATGGCGGTGAGAATCATCGCGTCCATGTTCTTCATGTCGACCGCACCTCGACCCCACAGCATTCCGTCGCGAATTTCGCCGGCGAAGGGGTCGACCGACCAGTTAGCCGGGTCGACGGGAACAACATCGAGGTGCCCGTGAACCACGAGGGCTGGCAGTTCTGGGTTAGCGCCGGGAACTCGAGTGACGACGGACGTGCGGCCGGGTGCCGAATCGATGTATTCGACGCTCAAGCCGAGTGATTCAAGAAAATCGCCAACATATCGGGCCGCGTCCGTCTCTGAATTGGCTTTTCCGTTTCCCCAATTGGACGTGTCAAAACGGATCAAATCGCGAGCAATTCGCGCTGTTTCGCTGAGAGCCTCGAGGTCGTCGGTCACGACTCAACCGTATCGTTTTTGTGCTCGACGATTTCCTGCTATCGTTGTCAAACGTTGCAGTAATGCGACTCGCGCGCGGGTGGCGGAATGGCAGACGCGCTAGCTTGAGGTGCTAGTGCCCTCACGGGCATGGGGGTTCAAGTCCCCCCTCGGACACCACGATTTCCAGTTACCACAGTGATTAAATGCAAAGGGCCTGGTCGCGGAAATATGCATCCGTTGCCAGGTCTTTTGTGTCTGAGAACTGTTATGTCTGACGATCGTGGTGTCCGAGGGGGGACTTGAACCCCCATGCCCGTGAGGGCACTAGCACCTCA
>WLES01000108.1 GCA_009704155.1 Actinomycetota bacterium
CAAGTACATTCTCAACAGGAATGTCGAGGGATGCAGCGACGGCAACAATCTCTTCTCGTGTGCACACGAATCGCGCGTAGGCGTCCGGATGCCGTTCTTTCCAGTTTCTCGGAGTAGGCAAACCTGTGCCGCGAACGCGCATCGGCGGGAGTTGGTCGGTTGACTGCCCACGGGCGATTGCGCTCCACCACCGGTCGAGTTCTTTTCGAGATTCGCGACCCGTGAACTCTTTCAACCCTGCCAAATGACCCTTAGATGTCGGTAGCGCTCTAGCGGCAGCAACGAGCGCGCGGTCTGGCACGAGTCGGCCAGGACCTGAGTCGCGCTCTTGCGCCATGGTGTCGCGTTCAATCCACAGTTCTCGTGCGACCGCTAATTGGCGCTGGGTGCTGAGCGTCTGAATCTGCGAAAGTCGACGCCACGGTTCAGGGCGCGCTGGAGCGGGTGTCCAGGTAAGTAAGTTCTGGAACTCTTGATGAGCAATTGCAGACTTTCCAGCATCCTCAAGTCGTTCTGCCAGAGCATCCCTGAGCTGAGGCAAGTACTCAACATCAAGCGCAGCGTAGGTCAGCCAAGTGTCGGGGAGTGGCCGGGTTGACCAGTCTGCCGCTGAGTGCTCTTTTGCCAAATGCACACCGAGCAACTCTGCCGTGACGGCAGCAAGGCCAACTCGGGGAAGCCCAGCTAGTCGACTTCCCAATTCTGTGTCAAAGAGCGCTGTTGGCACTAGACCAATTTCTGCCAGGCATGTAAGATCCTGTGTCGCTGCGTGAAGAATCCATTCATCAGTCGACAACAGTTCCGAGAGCTCCGACAGGTTCGAGAATGCAATCGGGTCAATCAAGTGAGTCCCGCCGCCACGCCTGCTGATTTGAATGAGGTAGGCGCGATTCGAGTATTTGAAGCCTGAAGCGCGTTCTGCGTCGACACCAAACGGTCCGGTGCCCGTTCTCAGTCGCGCGACCGCCGCTGATAGTTCAGCGTCAGTGTCGACGACAAAGGGCTCTTCCGCCAACACCGCCGGCGGTAACTCAAGGGGCTCGTCGGTCATCGAGCGGTGATGTTGGTGACACCCTCGGGCTGCGGTGGAAAGCCAGCAAGTCGAGACACGAAGCGCGCCCATGCCTCAACGTGTGGCCTGACATCCCACGACGTCGGTGACCACGATGCGCGAACTTCAATCTGTGTACCGCGTCCTTGAGACTCCAGTTCACCGAATCCGGTTGAGACTACGCGTGTGACCGTCCCAGCTGAGTGTGTGTGAGAAGCGCTGGCGTCACGCAACTCATCGAGCAACATCGCCCACGTCGCTGCTGAATACATTTCGTCACTTCCGAGGTCGACCTCAAGGGGTGACTGGGCAAACACAATCGCACGGGTTCGCCCACCCCACGCCACGGGTTCCTCAGGGTCGTCGAGGATGATGAGACGGCCTGTGCCGCGATCAAGATGACCGCTTCCGGCTACGACATTTGCTGAAAACGCCAGGGAACCGGGAGCAAGCCCGGTCGGGGCGTCGATTTCATGGACTGAGACTTCGTGAGGGACCTCAGCCGCCCGCGCGGATTGGCTCAGCGACTCAAAGTATCCAGACGATGTGTTCACGCACTAAGCCTATGAACGGCTATTCGGAGCCCGCCACAGGCGCGCCGTTGAGAGTCTTGCGCGTGTAGCGGAATCCAGCGGAGTCGTGGGCGCTCAGAGTGAGAATGCCACCTGGTTCGAGAGGAACGGGTTGCGCTTCTGCTCGAGATAACTGGGGTGAAACCGTCTGGCACCACTCGGTTATGGAACGCGACTGCAGCATCGTTCGAAGCAGTGTTACTCCACCCTCAACGACGATACGTCGATGGCCCATTTGTGACAGTGCAGAGACGATCGACGTGCCTGTGAAACGAGGTAAGACAACCCCCTCCACTCCGGCCGGCACTTCCGCCGAGCGGTGGTGCAACACTGTGATTCCTGCCCGAGCACGCTCAATTATTGAAATAGGAATTGTGGCACTGCGTGACACGATAACGACCGGCCTGTCGCGTGGCACTGACTCTGGTTCGGCTCGTACCGTTGAACCACCCAGTACGACGACGTCGGCCACAGCGCGCAACGCCGTAAGGAGCGCACGGTCCGCGCCACCAGTCAGACCATTCGATGTACCGTCGATGTCGACAGCGTTGCCTTGCGTGTCCGTAATGATGTTGGCTCGAACCCAGGGCGAATCCCCCGGGCCCCACCAGTCTTTCGCTGCGGCCATATCGTTGGCATCAAATGCCTGACCGTAGGGGAAGTCTGTGTGTACGTACATACATTTATTGTCCTCGCTAGGCTGAGAACATTCGGAAAGGCGGAGGACGTGTCGGTTATTGAATTGTCGACACGTCGGCCAACGGTCACGATCGCCGAGATGCTCGCTCACTTGGTGCCACCGCGTCAGTTTTCCGATGCGAGCTTCGACAATTACCTACCTGACGCGGACCATCCATCACAAGCTGAAGCCAGACACGCGGCATCAACTTTCTTCGACAAGGACTCCGGCGGATTGTTCCGCAAATCATCCGAGGCGCCTGCTGGGCTCTACCTGGACGGTGGGTTCGGTGTCGGCAAGACACATCTACTCGCAGCATCGTGGCACAAGGCGCGCGGACGACGACTGTTTGGAACCTTTATCGAGTACACGGCGCTGGTTGGCGCCCTTGGGTACGCCGCGGCCGTCAAGGCGCTCAAAGGCACCGACTTCATCGCGATCGATGAGTTTGAACTGGACGACCCGGGGGACACCATGCTGATGACTCGTCTACTCGGTGAGCTAATGGAAACGGGCACTCGCGTCATGGCAACATCGAACACTCCGCCAAACGCGCTCGGCGAAGGTCGATTCGCTGCCGCCGATTTCATTCGAGAAATTCACGCGCTTTCCGATCGCTTTCGAACAGTGCGGATCGATGGCCTTGACTTTCGACACCGTCAAAACACCGGGCGGGCGCTGGTAAGCAACGTCTCAGAAATTGACGACCTGCTTACCTCGGCGAACAGAGTGACCGCCCGTGACGACTTCGGTTCGCTCGTATCCGTCTTGGCGAAGACGCACCCGAGTGCCTACCATGCGCTACTTTCTGATGTTGATGTCATCGTGTGGGAGAACGTCACCCAGTTCTCTGATCAAAACGACGCGTTGCGTTTTGTCGCTCTCGTTGACCGCGCGTACGACGCGGACATTCCGATTCGCTCCACAGGGCTACCGCTTGATGAAGTCTTCGCCCCAGAGATGTTGGACGGTGGATTTCGCAAAAAGTATCTCCGCGCACAGTCGCGGCTCGTTGCACTGACGAATAGAACGCTCGAACTCTAGCGGTCCGGGGGAACGTCGCCCAAGCGTCGAGGATTCTCGTTGAGGCTATTGTTCGACCCACTGGTGTTAGGACAGGGTCGGAATGCTGATCCGAGACTTCGAGCCTGCAAACAAGTGTGAGGGTTGAAGATAATTAATGAAAAAGATTCAAGTATGCTGAACAAAGTTTAGGATTTCTCGTTTAGGGAGCGGCTGGGGCATGACTGTTGTTGCAGAAAAACGCAGGACAGTAATTCTTGACTTACTGAGGGTGTTCGCTGCTTTCTGGGTCGTGGGGTTCCATTGG
>WLES01000109.1 GCA_009704155.1 Actinomycetota bacterium
AGAAGTACCCTTCGGCTGTCAACGTTGTCCGCGACTTCTCGTCGATTGACTCCGCTCCAGAAGAGCGTCAGCGCGGTATCACCATCAACATCTCGCACGTTGAGTACGAGACCCCCAAGCGTCACTACGCACACGTTGATGCACCAGGCCACGCTGACTACATCAAGAACATGATCACCGGAGCTGCTCAGATGGACGGTGCAATCCTCGTGGTTGCCGCCACTGACGGCCCCATGGCTCAGACCCGTGAGCACGTTCTTCTCGCCAAGCAGGTTGGTGTTCCTTACCTCATGGTCGCACTGAACAAGTCCGACATGGTCGACGACGAGGAAATCCTCGAACTCGTCGAGGTTGAGGTTCGCGAACTCCTTTCGAGCCAGGGCTTCGACGGCGACAACGCACCTGTAATTCGCGTGTCAGGCCTCAAGGCACTCGAAGGCGACCCCAAGTGGACCGAATCGATTGTCGAGCTCATGGAAGCTGCTGACAACTCGATTCCGGACCCGGTTCGCGACAAGGACAAGCCGTTCTTGATGCCAATCGAAGACGTCTTCACCATCACTGGTCGTGGAACGGTTGTTACCGGCCGCGCCGAGCGTGGAACTCTCGGGATCAACTCCGAAGTTGAGATCGTCGGAATCCGCCCAACCCAGAAGACGACTGTGACCGGAATTGAAATGTTCCACAAGCAGCTCGACGAAGCATGGGCTGGCGAGAACTGTGGTCTTCTCCTCCGTGGAACGAAGCGTGAAGATGTTGAGCGCGGACAGGTTGTTGTCAAGCCTGGCTCGATCACTCCTCACACCGAGTTCGACGGAACCGCCTACATCCTTTCCAAGGAAGAGGGCGGACGCCACAACCCGTTCTTCACCAACTACCGCCCCCAGTTCTACTTCCGCACCACGGACGTAACTGGCGTCATCGAGTTGCCAGCTGGCACCGAGATGGTCATGCCCGGTGACACCACCGACATGGCTGTTACTCTCATCCAGCCCATCGCGATGGAAGAGGGCCTCGGCTTCGCAATCCGTGAGGGTGGCCGCACCGTCGGCGCCGGCACGGTGACCAAGGTCAAGAAGTAGTCTCTACTTCACCTTTCGTGGGGTCCGACTTCGGTCGGGCCCCACGTTTTTTGTGGCTACGTGCAGGGAAATATGCCTCGTTGAGGGGGAATCGTTACCGAACTGAAACCGTTTCCACAATGAGAATCCATTGGCAAATGTTAGCCTTGCATCGCTACACTCCCGTGTGGCAAAAACTGATAAATAGGAGACTACATTGAGGTCATCACGACGTCGTACTCTCGGCGCTGTCGCCGGAGTAGCCGTAGCAGCCCTCGCGCTCGCTGGTTGTGCTCCTGCAGGTGAAGAAGGTGCCGCAGACTGCGGTGCTTACGAAGCTTATGCAGGTCACGAAGGCACCGAGGTAGAAATCTACACGACCATCATCGATCCCGAAGCGGCGTTGTTCGTCGAGTCGTTCGCTGAATTCGAAGAGTGCACCGGCATCACCATTAACTGGAACGGTACGCAGGAATTCGAAGCACAGATCGCCGTTCGCGTTGAGGGTGGAACCGCCCCCGACCTGGCAATCTTCCCCCAGCCCGGTCTTCTCGCCAAGTTCGCAGGTAACGGCCTCGTTGCAGCACCTGCCGACGTTGAGGCATCTGTCGACGAGAACTACTCGCCCGACTGGAAGAACTACGGAACCGTCGACGGAACCTTCTACGGCGCACCTCTCGGTGCAAACGTGAAGTCCTTCGTGTGGTACTCGCCCAAGACGTTCGCAGACAACGGCTGGGAAATCCCCACGACATGGGACGAGCTCTTGGCTCTCTCCGACACCATCGCAGCTGACGGAACCGTTCAGCCTTGGTGTGTCGGTTTCGGTTCCGGTGAAGCTACCGGATGGCCCGGAACGGACTGGATGGAAGACATCATGCTTCGTACCGCTGACGCAGAAACCTATGACGCATGGGTTTCACACGACATCCCATTCAACGACCCTGCAGTAGCAACGGCAATCGCCGAGGCTGGCAAGATCATCAAGAACGCTGACTACGTCGGTGACGTTGCGTCCATCGCAACCACCACGTTCCAGGAGGGTGGCGCTGGAGTCGTTGACGGCTCGTGCGCAATGCACCGTCAGGCATCGTTCCTCGGTGGAATCCTCGTTGAGGACAACGGAGCAGTAATCGTTGAGCCAACCGACACGGAAACCGAAAACGGAATCTCCGTCTTCTACTTCCCCGGAACTTCGGCTGACAACAAGCCTGCTCTCGGTGGTGGAGAATTCGTAGCCGCGTTCGCTGACCGCCCAGAGGTCGCTGCAGTTCAGCTCTACCTCACCACTCCTGAGTGGAACAACAAGAAGGCCGCCCTCGGTGGCTGGTTCTCGGCAAACCTTGGCCTCGACGAGGCTAACGTTGCTGACCCAGTGAACAAGGTCGCAGTCCAGATCCTCAAGAACGCAACGACCTTCCGTTTCGACGGTTCGGACGTTATGCCAGCAGCAGTTGGTGCTGGTTCGTTCTGGAAGGAAATGACGGCATGGGTCGCGGAAGACAAGTCTGACAAGGCTGTTCTTGACGCGATTGAAGCCTCATGGCCTGCCGAGTAGGCTGACCTACAGTAGCAATCACTAGTGGTGTGGGCCCTGAGATTTCTCGGGGCCCACACTCCTCTTACAGGGAAGGTGCGGCCGATGTTTGATGCAGGTGCGATTCTCGCCCGCCGCAATGACCCGATTCAGGTCATCCTTCCCAATCTCGCACTTCTCATCGCCGCTCTGGTGGTTTTCGCGGCAATCATCTATGCGCTGTTCCTCATTGCCGGCCGGTCGAACGTCAAGACCCAAGAGTGGCTCAAGTACCTCGTCTTCCTCGTTCCCGCTTCGCTCCTTCTTCTCGTTGGACTCGTTTACCCGACCTTCCGCACACTGCTCATGTCATTCATGAACGCCGATTCGTCAGAGTTCGTTGGTTTCGACAATTACCTGTGGGCGTTCACGATTCCTGAAATCGGAATCGTGCTTCGTAACACCGCAATCTGGGTTTTGTTCGTTCCCGTGTTTGCGACCGGGCTCGGCCTCGCCGTTGCGTACATGACCGACCGCATGAAGTCCGCTGCCGTCGTGAAGTCCCTCATCTTTATGCCCATGGCGATCTCGTTCGTGGGTGCCGGCGTGATTTGGAAGTTCGTCTATGACTTCCAGCCCAATGAGAAGTACCCCGACATTGGACTCTTGAGTTCCATCGCCAAAGCACTGGGGATGACTCCGCCGAACTGGATGCTCGAAGCTCCGCTCAATACGTTCCTCCTCATCGTTGTCATGGTGTGGATTCAGACGGGGTTTGCGATGGTCGTGTTGTCAGCCGCGATGAAGAACGTCCCAGACGAAATCGTTGAAGCCGCAATGTTGGATGGCGCGAGCAACTGGCGGCGTTTCATCCGCATCACGGTCCCGATGATTCGTTCGACCATCGTTGTGGTCCTCACGACGACGGCCATTGGAACACTCAAGGTGTTTGACATTGTGCGAACAATGACGGGCGGAAACTTCCAAACCAACGTCATCGCCAACGAGATGTACTCTCAGTCGTTCAGGCAAATG
>WLES01000011.1 GCA_009704155.1 Actinomycetota bacterium
ATTCTCTCGAGCTCGACGGGAACGGGCGCATCCTCAAAGTGGTTCACGTCATTGTCACCGATGCCTCCCTCGTCCTTATCGTCCCTGGGCTGAGCGGTGCCGAGATTGCCACATGGGTCGACTCGCGAGTGTTCCTTGAGGACGTTGCCGCGACCGATTCCGATTCGGAGTTTGTGGTGCTTGGAGCGGTCAAGGGCTTCGGTGACACCGTCTGGCGCGATCCGTGGCCAGAGCCTCAGGCCGGCGGATTCGTGTACGACATGGATCGGGTTGAGGGGTGGAGTTACGTCGAGTCACTGTGGCCGGCGACTGAGAAGCCGCCCGTCCCCGTCGTGGCCGCGTCGACATTGGACGCAGCGCGAATCATTGCCGGTAGGCCGGCGCTCGCGGAGGTAGACGAAAGGGCTTTGCCGCACGAGCTCGGATGGTTGCGCACCGCCGTGCATCTTTCGAAAGGCTGCTTCCCCGGACAAGAAACCATTGCGAAGATTCACAACGTCGGCCACCCACCGAGACGACTCGTGAGGCTTCACCTGGACGGTTCTGACTCAGAATTCGCTGAACCAGGTGACGCGGTCGTGCTGGGCGATGTCGAAATCGGGGTTGTCACGACCGCCGCCAACCATCACGAGGATGGCCCGATTGCCCTCGCCGTCATCAAGCGAACCGCCGACCCCGACGCCACGTTGACTGTGATGCGAAACGGTCACCCAATCTCGGCAACGCAAGAAGTGGTTGTTTCTCCAACGACGGGTGCTACCGCTGCGGAGCGACTGCGTCCCAATCGACTGTAAGTTCGCCGAGCCGCCACCGAGCCTGAGTGCCGTGCACCGGCCAGCCGCGGTCCTTCATCCCGCGAACACTCGCCACCCAGCGCTGAACAGGTGAGAATGCGCCGAGTCCAGCGTTTGTCGCCCACAGGCGATCGAGGTCTGTGAAGAAGCGGTGAATGTTTTCGCCCTCGACGTTGTGGTGGATGAGCGCCTTGACGAGCCGTTCCGCCGCGATACTCGGTGTATCGAGCTGCGTCAGACGAAGAGACACGGTGAACGACTCTGGGCCTTCTGGAGATAGCGCAACCCAGGTCGAGACGCGACCGATTTCGTCGCACGTCCCGTCAATGAAGAGGCCACCGGGCGAAAGTCGGGATAGAACGGTTGACCAGATTCCTGCAACTTCTGGTTCGTTGTACTGGCGAAGCACGTTGAACGCTCGAACAACATCAACCGGTCCGTCGTTCGGAATCTCAAACCCTCCGTGGCGAAAACTCACCGTGTCCGTCTCGAACGGCTTCGCACTGTCAACTCGCGCAGGATCAATTTCGATGCCGATAACGCGAGTGTTGGGTCGGGTTGACTGCAACCTCTCGGCGAGCTCGAGAGTCGTGTTCGGCGCTGCACCAAACCCGAGATCGACAACGACGGGGTTCTCCATCGATAGAAACCGGGGGTGGCGTGCAAGCCAGCGATCCGCGCGCCGCAACCGGTTTGTTCCCGTTGTTCCTCGGGTGATTCGTCCAACTACCACGTCACCATTCTTGCTGGTTAGGCTGGAACACATGACTCACACACTCATTTTGCTGAGACACGGCAACTCAACCTGGAACCAGAAGAACCTCTTCACCGGCTGGGTCGATGTGCGCCTCTCCGAGCAGGGTGTCGCGGAGGCAACTCGAGCGGGTGAGCTACTTGCCGAGAGCGGTCTCAAGCCCGACGTGCTCTATACGAGTGTTCTCACGCGAGCTATCCAGACCGCAAACATCGCTCTCGACCGCGCTGACCGCGCGTGGATTCCCGTCAAGCGATCGTGGCGACTCAACGAACGCCACTACGGAGCGCTCCAGGGAAAAGACAAGGCGCAAACGCTAGACGAATTCGGTGCTGAGCAGTTCCAACTGTGGCGTCGTTCGTTTGATGTCCCGCCACCGCCACTCGATGATTCGTCCGAGTTCAGCCAAGCGCACGACGAGCGATACGCCGGTCTTGGCGACGACCTCCCTCGTACCGAATCCCTCAAACTCGTCATTGATCGAATGTTGCCCTATTGGCACAGTGACATCGTTCCCGATGTTCGGTCCGGCAAGACCGTCCTCATCACCGCTCACGGAAACTCACTTCGTGCGCTCGTGAAGCACCTCGATGGAATCTCAGACGACGACATTGCGGAACTGAACATTCCTACGGGAATCCCGCTCGTTTACCGCCTCGACGACGACCTCAAGCCGATTGGAAAGGCCGAGTATCTTGACCCAGCTGCCGCGGCGGCAGGGGCTGCGGCTGTTGCCAACCAGGGAAAAACTAGCGCCTAGTTGGATTCGCGTTCGTTGGGCGCATACGGAGCGTAGATTACTTCCGTGCCATCTAAGACGGGAACTGTCGCGAGCGCTCCTTCGAAGTTTCCGTACTGGAAGTACACCTCCGCATACGTTCCGGCGAAGACTTCTGCATTGGTGAAAACGAGTGGGTTGTCGTCGGCGATACCCACCTTGGTAATGCCGGGGTAAGCAGCGACAGAAGCTGACAGGTTTCGAGCCCCGCGAAGTTCAACGGTGACGAAAACAAGTGCGTCTCCGCTGTTCACGAACGTCATGACAAGGGCGCCGTCCCCGCTGCTGTTTGCAACGAGCAGAGCGTTGCGAACGCTGACGTCGCCGACTTCGGCGTTAACGCCATCACTCGGGGAGTACGACTGAAGAGTTGCGGGTTCCAACAACACACCGCACCCGGCTGTTCCAGCGAGAAGGGCTGCGGCGAGAGTGGTGGTGGCAAGGGCACGAAGACGCACAATGAATCCTTTGACGAGGGGAAATCCGTTCCTTTTCAGTCTACCCAACTCGTATACATCGCTGATTCGAGCGCTCGCGGATGACGCCAGCAGACCGGCGCTGAGCGACCCGTTTGTGCTGTGGTAAAATTGAAGTTCTGGCGAAGGGAATCCGCGCAAATGGCGTTCAAAGTAGGCGAAACAGTCGTGTATCCGCACCACGGTGCAGCACGCATCGTCGAAATCAAGATCCGGACAGTGCGGGGCGAGGAAAAGAAGTACCTCAAGCTCAGTGTCACTCAAGGCAATCTGACAATCGAAGTTCCCTCCGACAATGTCGAGATGGTGGGCGTCCGTGATGTCATCGACAAGGCCGGCCTCCAGCGCGTCTTCGCGGTGCTCCGCGACCCGATCGTGGAAGAGCCAGCCAACTGGTCTCGCCGGTACAAGGCAAACCTTGAAAAACTTGCCTCAGGCGACGTCATCAAAGTCTCCGAAGTTGTCCGTGACCTGTGGCGCCGCGAGCAAGACCGCGGCTTGTCTGCTGGAGAAAAGCGCATGCTTGCCAAAGCGCGTCAGATTCTGATTTCGGAGCTTGCGCTCGCGGAGAAGGTCGACGAAGCAAAGGCGTCAACTCGACTCGACGCGGTTCTGGCCTCCTAGTTCTCATGTCGCGCGTCGGTTTGGTCTTCCTCGCAGCCGGCTCGGGTAGCCGGTTGGGCGCAGGAATTCCCAAAGCCCTCGTGACGATCAACGGAACAACCCTGCTCGAGCGATCACTCGGGGTGGTTGCCGAACTCGATGTGCACGAGGTCGTCATCACTGCACCAGAATCGCACCTTGACGAGGTTCGAATCGGTGCCCTCAACGCCGGTGTCTCGGCACTCGTTGTCGTTGGTGGCGACACCCGCACAGCGAGCGTGAGGAATGCAATGGCTGCGATGCCAGATGTCGACGTCGTTCTCATTCACGATGTCGCTCGCGCGTGGATGCCGTCAGATGTGTTTCAGCGCGTGATTGACACCGTTATCGCCAACAAGGACGGGGTTGTTCCTGAGCTCCCTGTCGTTGACACCATGGTTGTCGTTGGCGACGGTTTCGTCGAAGACTCCACCGACCGTGATCGACTCGCGCGAGTACAAACACCCCAGGGATTCCCGGCTCACCGTTACCGTGAGCTGCTCGCTGACGTTCGCGGTGACTTCACGGATGACGCGTCGCTGTGGCGTAAGGGTGGCGGAACCGTGCGCGTTGTCGCCGGTGACGAGCGTGGACTCAAAATCACCACCCCCGCCGACAAGAACGTGGCTGACGGCGGTATCCGCGTCGGACTCGGAACCGACACTCACGCGTTCACTGACACCAAACCGCTGTGGCTCGGCTGCGTTGAGTGGCAGGGCGAGGCCGGACTTGACGGGCACTCCGACGGCGACGCCGTCGCCCATGCGATCTGTGACGCGCTCCTCCAAGGCGCTGGCCTTGGTGACATCGGTACGCAGTTCGGCACGGAAGACCCGCGCTACGACGGTGCGCGCGGAGAGGTGTTTATCCGCGGAGCGATCGAGTCGCTCGCCGAGATGGGCCTGAGCCCACGCTCGGTTTCAGTGCAAATCGTCGGAAACAAACCAAAAATTGGGCCTCGACGAGTCGAACTCGAGCGCATTCTCAGTGAAATCGTCGGTGCACCCGTCTCGGTCAGTGCAACAACAACCGACGGACTCGGCTTTACTGGCGAGGGTCGCGGCATCACGGCGGTGGCTATCGCTCACGTGGCTGGCCACTAACGCTCGGTAGCATTGACACGTGAGTATTCGGCTGTTCGACACAGTCACGCAGTCGCTGCGTGATTTCGAACCGCGTGTACCTGGACACGTAAGCATTTATGTGTGCGGTCCGACCGTTCAGGCAGCTCCGCACATCGGACACCTTCGAAGTGCCCTCGCCTACGACCTGTGGCGCCGATGGTTCACCCATCGAGGCTTTGACGTCACCTTTGTTCGAAACGTCACCGACGTCGACGACAAGATTCTCGCCGCAGCCGGTTCTGAGGAGTGGTGGGCGCTCGCTTACCGAATCGAAGGCGAGTTTTCCGCAGCGGCGACGGCTCTCGGAATTCTTCCCCCAACGTACGAACCGCGCGCGACGGGTCACATTACCGACATCGTCGCGCTCATCGGCCGTTTGGTTGATCGAGGACACGCCTACGCGGCTGATGACGACTCCGGGGACGTGTATTTCTCGGTGACATCGTGGCCCGATTACGGGCAACTCACTCGGCAATCTCCCGACGATGTCGAAGCAGATGCTTCCGCTGTTGAGCGAGGAAAGCGCGACCCGCGTGATTTTGCCATGTGGAAGGGGCACAAGCCTTCAGAGCCCGAAACCGCTGCCTGGCCGTCACCGTGGGGTGCTGGCCGACCAGGTTGGCACATCGAGTGCTCGGCGATGGCGACCCGCTACCTCGGTTCGTCGTTCGACATTCACGGAGGTGGGCTGGACCTTCGATTCCCCCACCACGAAAACGAACTCGCTCAATCGCGCGCAGCGGGGGACGAATTCGCCAACACCTGGCTCCACAACGGACTCGTGACCGTTGGCGGCAAGAAGATGTCGAAGTCGGTCGGCAACGTCATGAGCGCAACCGACCTGCTCGGCCAAACCGACGCGGTGACTGCTCGATACTTCCTCCTCGCGTCCCACTACCGATCCACGATGGACATCAACGACGGTTCGCTCACCGAGGCCGCGGCCGCGTGGGACCGAATCAGACAGTTTGCTTCTCGAACCGCCGCACGAGTGACCGATGCAACCCAGGTTCCAGACGCCTTCGCTGCCGCAATGGACGATGACCTGGGAATTCCCGCGGCGCTCGCGGTTCTTCACGACACTGTGCGCGCGGGAAACACTGCGCTGGACGCAGCTGACGAAACCGCCGTGGCCGCGCGCGCGAACGACGTCGCAGCGATGACCGCTGTGCTCGGCCTGGACACCCAGATCGACGAATCGGGAGCGTCGCACGCTGCTCTTGCGGTCCTGGTCGACAGGCTCGTCACGGAGAGAAACGCCGCCCGCGAGCGGAAAGATTGGCCGACGGCTGATCGCATTCGCGACGATCTCGATGCCGCTGGAATCGCCGTGGAAGACGGCTCTGAATCGACAAGGTGGACAATCAATGGTTAAGCCAGGACGGCCCGGAGCGGCCAAAGGCAAGAAGGGTCCACTCAAGGGAACGGGCGGACTCGGTCGTCGTTCACTCGAAGGCAAGGGGCCGACCCCCAAAGCGGAAGACCGTTCGTGGCATGTCGCTGGCAAGCGCAAGGCGGCGAAGGATCGTCTCGACGCTGCACAAGAACGTTTTGGGAAGCGCCCAGCATCCGGAAGTCGGCCAGCCGGTGGGCGAGCGTCCACGAAGCGCAAAGACTCCGACAGCGAAATCGTCAACGGCCGCAACTCGGTCTTGGAGGCGCTCCGTACAGGAGTGCCCGCAACTACCCTCTACGTCGCGTCTCGCGTCGAGTTTGACGACCGCGTGAAGGAAGCACTGTCGATTGCGACCAAGAAGGGGCTGCCGATCCTCGAGATCATGCGTCCCGAGATGGATCGCCTCTGCGGCGAAGGCTCTGTTCACCAGGGAATTGCCCTCGCCGTTCCGCCCTACGAGTACAAGCACCCGATGGATTTGCTCGACTATGTCGAGGGCCGCGGTGACACCGCGCTGTTTGTCGCCCTCGACGGAATCACCGATCCGCGCAATCTCGGCGCCATCATCCGAAGCACGGCTGCGTTTGGTGGGCACGGGATCATTGTTCCGCAGCGTCGAAGTGTCGGCGTGACGGCTGCAGCGTGGAAAACGTCGGCGGGCGCCGCTGCACGGATGCCTGTTGCCATGGCCGCCAATCTCACGCAAACCATCGTTGCTTTCAAAGAGCGTGGGGTTTTCGTTCTCGGGCTCGATGGTGACGGTGAAATGGATCTTCCAGGTCTAGCAATCGCCGATCAGCCACTCCTCATCGTCGTGGGCAGCGAAGGAAAAGGCCTCTCGCGGCTCGTCGCGGAAAAATGCGATGCGCTTGTGTCAATCCCAATCGGTGCGGCAACCGAATCGCTCAACGCCGGAATTGCGACATCCATCACGATGTATGAAATCGCAATGCTCCGCGCCAAACGCCGCTAGACGAGGTCGCGCCAGTCGGTGATGACGGGAAGGGAAATCGTCGTCGTCGGTGGCGAAACCAGAACTTCTTCGTCACGTCGATGGCGCAAAATGTCGGAGAAATAGGCAGCAGCAGCTTCCGCGAGTGGAACATCGCGTTCTCGTTGACGGGCGAGGTACCACTTGTGTTCAAGGACTTCATGGAACACCTGAGGGGCATCGAGCTTGCCTCGAAGGTCCTCAGGAATTGAGTCAATTGTTGGTTCAAACTCAGAGACCAACCACTCGTGCGCCGCACGACCCTCATCCCACTGGTCGTCCTTCCGCGATCGAGCAGAGTACTCGTCGAGAGCGTTGAGAAGTCGACGCGCTTGGTTTTCCTCCGCGTCAATCCCCGTGAGTCGGATGAGGCGACGAGTGTGATGACCGGCATCCACGACTTTGGGCCTAACCTTCACGGCATTGCCGGGCAAATCGGTTGACAGCGAGATCTCACCGAGGTCGAACCCTAGCGCGTTGAGGCGTTCAACACGCTCTGCTATCTTCCACGTCTCGGTCGAGTCCATGGTTTGCCACTCGGTCAATTCGGCCCACAGGCTTTCGTAGCTGGTTACAAACTTCGCTGCGAGCGTGACAGGGTCGATTGACGGGTCAAGCCGCGCACCGGCGAGAAGGTCGAGGAGCTCTCCGGCGATGTTGACACGTGCGATTTCGAGGTCGTTCGCTCGCTGCCCCGAACTGAGTTCGCCGTTGATGAGTTCACCGGTTTCCGCGTCTACGAGGTAGGCGGCGAATGACCCGGCATCGCGTCGGAACAGCACGTTGGACAGCGACACATCTCCCCAGTAGAAGCCGCTCAAGTGAAGACGCGCGAGTAGGACAGCCATCGCATCGACAAAACGCGTTGCCGTGTCTGGCCGGAGCGTCTTCGAGAATACAGCTCGATACGGCATCGAAAAGCGCAAATGTTTGGTGATGAGAGCAGACGGCAAGTCGTCACCGGAGCTGTCCCGGCGGTCGGTCACCACCGCAATCCCCTTGACGGCAGGCACTCCGCGCTTCCGAAGCTGTCGAAGCAGGTCAAATTCGCGGGTCGCCATTTCGGACGTCGTCTCCTTGACGGCGACGACATCATCGCCCACTTGCGCAAACCTCACCGTGTGCCGAGAAATACCCTGCGGGAGCGCCACGAGAACGCTCGCTGGCCACTCCTCTAGCGGGATTCCCCACGGAAGCGACAGAATGTCGTCCCTGTCAGTACCCGTTAGCTGAGGCTGGTGGGTCATTGCGTGAGAATTCTCTGACTCCCGGAATCGCTAGTGCTTGACCCGTGAGTCACCGAGTCGGACACCGGACTCGATGTCGAAGGCGTGAATGTGAGCCGGCTTCGGCGTCATGAACACCGTGTCGCCTGCCGACGGGTGAACTCGTCCATCGACGCGAATCACGACATCGATCTTCTCGCCACCCGCTTCAGCGGTGCCGTAGAGGTAACCGTCTGCACCGAGTTCCTCAACGACGAGGATTTCGACCTTGATGCCTTTGCCGCTCTTCGAGATTTCTACGTCCTCCGGGCGAACACCCACCGTGACGCGCTTGCCTTTGACTCCCGCGAGTACATCGGCCGACAGTGCTGCAGTGTCTGTGCCGAACTGAACGCCACCCTTGACGATGTCTGCGGGAAAGAGGTTCATCGCGGGCGAACCGATGAATCCGGCGACAAACTCGTTGGCCGGTGCTTCGTAGAGGTCGCGGGGTGTTCCGACCTGCTGGAGCACACCGTCCTTGAGGACGGCGATCCGGTCACCCATTGTGAGCGCTTCGGTTTGGTCGTGGGTCACATAAACGGTCGTGACGCCGAGACGACGCTGGAGTGACGCGATCTGGGTTCGAGTCTGGACACGAAGCTTGGCGTCGAGGTTGGAGAGTGGTTCGTCCATGAGGAATACCTGGGGCTGACGAACAATCGCACGACCCATCGCAACGCGCTGGCGCTGACCACCCGACAGTGCCTTGGGCTTCCGGTCGAGATACGGTTCAAGATCGAGCAGTTTCGCTGCTTCGAGAACACGGCTAGCGCGTTCCTCCTTGTCGACGCCGGCAATCTTGAGCGCGAAACCCATGTTCTCAGCGACCGTCATGTGCGGGTAGAGCGCGTAGTTCTGAAAAACCATGGCGATATCGCGGTCCTTCGGGGCGACGTTTGTCACGTCGCGGTCGCCGATGAGGATTCTTCCGCCGTCGATGTCTTCCAGCCCGGCGAGCATTCGCAGAGTCGTCGACTTCCCACAACCCGATGGGCCAACGAGGACGAGGAATTCACCGTCCTTGATGTCGAGTTCGATGGCGTCGACCGCGGGCTTTGTAGTCCCAGGGTAGACGCGTGTTGCCTTGTCAAAAATGACACCAGCCATGATTTTCTCCTTCACCGGCAGGTACGTGCCGGACGATCCTTTGTGAACGAATGCCGCTCGTGGAACGACACTTTCAGTATGACAGGGGAGGGCCGTCAAAGGAACCTCCAAGTTGCCACACTGCCGAACCTCGCTAAACTATTGAAGTTGTACATTGTGCGAGATTTCGCCCCGACGTCAGGACCATCATGAACGCAGCAAAGCGCCCCAACCGCAATGAGGCACGTGAAAAAGCCCGCCAGCAAGCGAGAAGCTTGAGCGCACAGTCTTCGGCTCGCGACAAGCGTGGTCGGTTGTTGACTCAAATCGGTCTCGGAATCGCAGCCGTTACCGTGATCGGAATTCTCGCTGCGGTCATCCTCGAGGGAACGAAACCGGCTGGTCCCGGTCCGCTCAACATGGCGAGCGACGGCATCAAGATTGGTGCTGAGTACAAGGCCGTCAAGACCGACGCACTCCCCGCGGATGCAAAGCCTGTCGCAACACCTGAGAATTCAGCTGACATTGTCGACATCACCATTTTCGTTGACTTCCTCTGCCCGATTTGTGGAGAATTCGAGGCTGTGAACGGCGCAAGTATCAATGACCTCGTCGCTCGTGGTTCAGCGACGATCGAAATTCACCCGCTCGCGTTCCTCGACAACCTGTCGCAGGGAACTCAGTACTCCACTCGCGCAGCGAACGCCATCGCGTGCCTCGCGAACTATGTCCCCGACAGCGTCCTCGAAATGAACAACGAGTTGTTCGCCAATCAGCCAGCGGAGAACACCCCCGGTCTCAGTGACGAGCAGATTATTGCGCTCGCAGAGAAGGTTGGGGCTAACGAACAGGCGATTGCGTGTATCGAAGATCAAGACTTCAAGAGTTGGGTTGGCGCATCGACCGCGCGTGCGATGGGCGGAACCCTTGCAATCAACAACCTCGACCCAAGCTTCACGAAGATCTCTGGGACGCCAACAGTTCTCATCAACGGTGTTCCGTTCAAGTACTCCTACCCGTTCAACAACGAGGAGTTCTTGTCAGCGATTCTCGCTGCAGCCGGTCAGTAAACACCCCGGTTGCACTTGATACGCTTGACGTATCGCCGACTTAGCTCAGCTGGTAGAGCATCTGTCTTGTAAACAGAAGGTCACGAGTTCGAACCTCGTAGTCGGCTCGCACACGACCGAAGGGGTTGGCGAATGACTGAAGAAGCGTCAGTAACAACGCCACCACGCCGAAAACTCCCCGCTTTCGTGATTCCGACAATCGCCGGAATCACCATTTTCGGTTTATCAGTTGCCGCTGGGTCGTTCGTGCCTTCGGATGCAGCCCCTGTCCCCACACCGACCGAAGAATCGCGGTTGGTTCCGGACATGATCGCCGACGCATCGCCCGTGCGGACATGTTCAATCGCTGCGGCCGTTGCCGATGCCCGATTGGGTACCGCGACGGTTCACATCCGAAACGCGGTGACGGACGAAATTCTGTACACGTTTGGGGAAGAGCCGGCTGTGCCGATGGCAAGCGTGATGAAGGTGGTAACGGCTGCCGTCGCGCTGACAGCTCTCGGACCGGATGCGACCCTGACCACGCGCGTTGTGAAAGGCTCAACGGTGGGAAGCGTTGTGCTGATCGGCGGTGGCGACCCGACTCTCACGGCAGGCAACGGAACGATTTACGACGGAGCTCCGTCAGTTGTCGATCTCGCGCAACAAACCATTTCTGCACTCCAGGCTGCTGACCCTGACGACTCGGTCGTGACGAACGTCATCGTGGATTTGTCGATGTTCCCCGTTGACGATGCGTGGCACCCGTCGTGGCCGACGAAGGAACGCACGGACGGCTATCAGCCGCTCATCGTGCCCCTCATGGTCGACGGCGACCGCGCTAACCCGACGCGTCAAACCAGCCCACGGTCCACCGATCCGTCGCGTCGAGCCGCGGACGCCTTCATCGCCGCACTTCGCGCTGAAGGTAACGGGGACGGCGCGGTGACGATCACATTCGGCTCGGCTCCCGGCAATGCGACCCAGCTCGCGTCCGTAACCTCTCAGCCGGTTTCTCGGCTCGTCGCACAAATGCTTCCTGGCTCAGACAACACTCTTGGCGAATTCTTGCTCCGCGCGTCGTCCGTGAAACTCGGACTCGGCGGAAGCGCCCGGTCCCTCCAGCAAACGGTGGAAAGCACCATCACACGGCTCGGGATTGACATGAGCTCGGGTGTCTTCATCGACGGCTCAGGTGAGTCGGGGAACATCAAGATTCCCGTTTCCAAACTTTCCGACCTCCTCGACTACATCTTTGCCGAAGCCAGCCCGCTCGCATCGGTCGCCGCTGCCCTGCCGGTGGCTGGGAAGTCGGGAACGCTCGCGTCGCGGTTTGCGGCGCCCAACGCGGCTGCCCGCGGAAACGTCGTTGCGAAAACGGGATGGATCAATGGGGTGTATTCGCTTGGCGGGCGAATCACGGCCGCTGACGGAACGCCGCTCATTGCCATCGTTGTCGCTCGCGGTTCAGTGTCGTCGACAGCCATGGCCGCTATTGATACCGTGTTCACCGCCGGCTATACCTGCGGCAGCAACCTAGCGTCGTACTAGGGGACCGGTGAAACGCGCACTCCTCATCGTTGATGTTCAGAACGATTTCACGGAAGGCGGAGCGCTGCCGTGTGACGGCGGGACGCAAATCGCTCGAAGAATCACAGAGTTCCTGTCGAACAACCACGAGACGTATTCGCTGATTGCCGCGTCGCGCGATTGGCACGATTCGACAGGCGATAACGGCGGGCACTTTTCGTCGGAGCCTGATTTCGTCGACACGTGGCCACCGCACTGTGTCGCAGGCACAGACGGCGCCGATTACCACCCAGAGCTCGATATCAGCCGAATCGCAGTTCACGTGTGCAAAGGCCAAGGCCGGCCGGCATATTCAGCATTCGAGGGAGTGGCAGACGACGGATCCTCGCTCGCCGACGTACTTCGGGATGCGGTAATCGACTCCGTCGACATTGTCGGAATTGCCACCGACTACTGTGTTCACGCAACAGCTCGTGACGCACTCGAACTCGGTCTCG
>WLES01000110.1 GCA_009704155.1 Actinomycetota bacterium
CTTCCAATTGACGACACAGACCTCGCGCGACTCGCTGACAGGTGTGAGGGAGAGGGCAAGCGAGTTGTTCGCGTCTCTGCAACGGGAAGCGCTGCTGACGTGACTGTCGACCCAGAGACATCGATCGCGACCATCGCCGGCGGAACGGTGCCCGTCGTGATTTCGGGCGTGGGCCACGCAGTGAATGTTGCCGTCGCATTGGGAATTGCACACGCGATGGGCGTAACGCTCGAGCAATTGGCTCCCCGCCTGCAATCACTCCCGACCGCTGCGCATCGAGCTGAGCCCCAGCAAGCACCGTCGGGTGCGATCATCATTGACGATTCGTACAACGCCAACCCCCTTGGTGCAGCCCGTGCCGTCGAGGGTGGAGCCGCGATGGCGAAGGAGCGCGGCGGAGAATTCATCGTTGTGACGCCGGGAATGATCGAACTCGGCAAAGTTCAAGCAGAGCGCAACCGCGCATTTGCTGAACAGATTGAGGCCGCCGGTGGTTCACTGTCAATCGTCGGGTACACGAACAGGAAAGCGCTCTCCAAAGGACACTCGTCGGCGAGAGTTTTCGCGAACCGAACCGACGCGATGAGCGATGCGCTCCAGCGTGCTGGCTCGTCTGGCGTTATTCTCGTAGAAAACGACCTGCCCGACCATTACGCATAGTCACGCTCCTGGGCAGAGGAGCCGATCGGAATGTCATGAGCGCTCGACCCTGGGCTGTGGTGTTCGGTGGACCGAGCCCCGAACACGAAATCTCGATTCTCACGGGGCTGCAGTCTGAGCGCGTTCTCACCGGTGGCGGTGACAGCGTTCACCCGATTTACTGGGCGGCGTCGGGCGAATGGTTCCTCGTGCCCAACGGCACCGAAGCAAAGGATTATCTCGAGGGCGCACCGAAGGGTTCGAAGCCGCTTGATGTGCGACTCTCGCCCGACGGGGGACTGAGCGCCAAGAAGTCGTTCGGTTCAGGAACTCTCGACATCGAGGCTGCTCTGCTGTGTTTCCACGGCGGTCTTGGCGAAGGCGGCGGCGGCGCAGCGCTGTTTGATGCAATGTCAATCCCGGCCACCGGTTCTACTCTCTTCGCTGGCGCCGTGGCAATGGACAAACTCGCGTTTGGTGGCCTGATGGAAGCGTCGGGAATCCCGACACTTCCGCGCCGCGCGGTGTCGAGCGTCACGGCTCCCGAATTCGGCGGCCCGTACATCGTCAAGCCGCGTTTCGGTGGTTCGTCAATCGGAATCGAAATAGCCGACGACCTCAACTCGGTTCGCGCTCTCGCATCGAACAGCCCTCATCTCAAGAACGGTGCGGTCGTAGAGCCGTATCGCCCCAACCTCGTCGACCTCAACATCGGGTTTAGGACGTTCCCGGCCCTTGAATTGACCGACCTCGAGAAGCCACTCCGTGCAACATCTGACTCTGGTTTGTACACGTACGCGGAAAAGTATCTCTCCGGCGGTTCCGGATCAGAAGCTGGTTTGTCGAGCGCGCCGCGAGAATTTCCAGCCAACTATCCGCAGAAGATTCACGATCGTGCCGCCGAGCTCGCGCGGGCCGTCGCGGACGTGACTCGACTCTCGGGAATTGTTCGCGTCGATTTGTTGCTGGACGAAGCGACGGGTGAATTGTTTGTCAACGAAGTGAACTCGATTCCGGGCGCGCTGTCGTTGTATCTGTGGGCACCGAAGCACCCAGCACTCACCGTGTTGAGGGACGCTCTGACAGAAGCCCGCGACCGTCGGGTTGTCTTCCCTCAGGCCGGACACGCAAGCGGTGTTGCGCTTCGGGCGGCTGGCGGAATCTCAGCGAAGCTTCTCGGACTTTAGCCGCCGAAGACGTCGTCAGCACCGATGCACGCGCTCGTAGCTGGCACCTGCCCAACGGCGTTGCTCAGGGCGTCGAGCGCTTCCGTTCCGCTCGTCGCCGTCGAATCGATGATTACTTCGATGGCTGGCGAACGACCGTAACTGGTGAAAACAAAGTCCGGGTCACCAGTGTCGTCACGCAACCAGTCGACGCCGTTAACAGTGAAACAGGGGAGGGCGGAGGGGCCGGGTTCGGCAAGGCCGCAGCGAGCAATAACAGCGGCGGGGTCGCCCCACGCAGCGGTCGACTGCGCGTTCGTTGAACGGCGTTCGAGTTTGCCGATCGCATCGGGGAGGTGCACCATGAAGGACGCGCAGTCTGGCTCGTTCGAGAACTCTGCTGGCTGAAGGGGAACCGTTGCAGTACACCCGGACAGCGCTGCGGCGAGAGCAAGGCTGGTGATAAAGAATCGTGTACGCATCGGTTTCAGGTTACCGTTGTTCCGTGAGCGAATCCGCGGAAACAATTGGTGAAATCGGTGAGGGTGCAACCCTCGCTCGAATCTTCCCGCTGCTCCCTGCGTCCGCTCGAACGGTGATTGGGCCTGGAGACGACTGCGCCGTCGTTACCGTCCCCGACGGACGTGTACCGCTCACAACTGACCTCATGATCGAAGGCCCCGACTTCATCATCGGATTGTCAACGGGGTTCGACATCGGATGGAAGGCGTGCGCGACCAACCTCGCTGACATTGCGGCGATGGGGGCTACACCAACCGCTCTCGTCGTCGGGCTCGCTGCCCCTGCATCAACCACTGTCTCATTTGTTGAAGACATCGCTCGGGGCTTCCGTGACGCGGCGGCCGCGCTCGCACCGGGGTGCGGAGTAGTTGGCGGCGACCTTTCTCACGGCCCTGTCGTCATGGTCGCCGTCACGGCGACGGGCGAGTTCGACGGGGTTGAGCCCGTGACACGGTCTGGTGCCGCCATCGGGAATCTCGTTGCCGTTGCCGGCGAGCTCGGCGCGGCCAAGCGCGGTCTCGATTTGTTGCTCGCAGGGGCGTTTGGAGCCGACGGTACCCCCGACCGCGATGCCGTGGACGCTCTGTGGGAGTCGAATCCCCACGACGTGGCGGCACAGTTACGACCATCGCCCCCGATCGGGCTCGGCGTGGTTGCCGCGCGTGCTGGCGCAACAGCGATGATGGACATTTCAGACGGTCTGGTCCTCGATGCTCGACGAATCGCTACAGCGAGCGGTGTGGCAATCGACTTTGATTTAGCGGCGGTCGGCTCGCTGGACGCCCTAACGGGAGGGGAAGACCATTCGCTCCTCGCGTGTTTCCCGCCTCTCGCAACGATTCCCAAGGGTTTCCGAGTTATTGGGCGGGTTGCCCCCGGCGACGGTGTTCGAGTCGACGGCGTTCCGTTTGATGCGCGGGGAGGCTGGGACCCCTTTTCCGACTACTCGGCGGAGAGCCAGTAAAGGGTCGTTTCGCCGTACGTCTTGGGGTTGAGCCGTTCAATTCCGGCTGGCCAGCGCGGTTCAGGCTCGCGCGCACTCCGCTCGACCGCGACGAGAGCATCGGGTGACAGTCGCTCAACAAGTGCTGCAACGACCTGTTCCACCTCAGAGTTGGGAGTGTCGTACGGCGGGTCAAGGAATACGATGTCCCAGGTGTCGGTTGACGACTCGAGGAACGCGAGCGCGGTTGAGCGGTGCGATTTCACGGTGGTGTTGGGGAGCGCTACTGCGAGCGCGGTGAAGTTGTCTGTGATGACTCGAATCGCCTTGTCGGAGTTGTC
>WLES01000111.1 GCA_009704155.1 Actinomycetota bacterium
AAGACAGCACAGCGCGCCCGTCGCCACTTCCGTCTTCGCAAGAAGGTCAACGGAACCGAAATGCGTCCCCGTCTCGTCGTCACTCGATCCGCTCGACACCTGTTCGTGCAAATCGTCGACGACACAAAGGGCCACACGATCGCCTCGGCGTCGACGATGGAAGCAGACTTCCGTGCCTCAAAGGACGACAAGTCCACCAAAGCCAAGAAAATCGGCGAACTTGTCGCTGACCGCGCGAAGAAGGCCGGAGTTAGCACCGTTGTCTTCGACCGCGGTGGAAACCGTTATGCAGGTCGCGTTGCCGCGGTTGCTGACGGAGCACGAGAGGCAGGGTTGACACTGTGACCGAAGAAACAAAGGACAACGCCGTGGCAGTTGACGAAACCGCTGCCGTCGAGGCAGTTGAAACCACCGAAACGCAAGGCGCTCGCGCCGGCCGTGGTGGACGCTCGGACAACCGTGGTGGCCGTGGTGGTCGCGACGGAAACCGTGGTGGCCGCGAGGTCGAGAAGAGCCCCTTCCTTGAGAAGGTCGTCGCAATTAACCGCGTGTCAAAGGTTGTGAAGGGTGGACGACGTTTCGCCTTCACCGCACTTGTCGTCGTCGGTGACGGAAACGGAATGGTCGGTGTCGGTTACGGCAAGGCTCGTGAAGTTCCGCTCGCTATCGCCAAGGGCGTAGAAGACGCAAAGAAGAACTTCTTCCGCGTTCCTCGCACTGGCGCAACGATTCCTCACCGCGTTCAGGGTGAAGCATCCGCCGGAGTTGTACTCCTTCGCCCAGCTTCGGCTGGAACGGGTGTTATCGCCGGTGGTCCCGTCCGTGCCGTTCTCGAATGCGCCGGAATTCACGATGTGTTGAGCAAGTCGCTCGGTTCGTCGAACACCATCAACATCGTTCACGCAACGGTCGCAGCACTCAAGCAGCTCGAAGAGCCGCGCGCAGTCGCAGCACGCCGTGGCCGTGAGTTCGAAGATGTCGCGCCTGCGCGACTCATCCGCGCTGAAGCTGACGCTTTGGCCGCCATCAAGGCAGGTGTGTAATGGCCCAGCTCAAGGTCACTCAGATCAAATCCATCATCAGCGAGAAGCAGTACCAGCGTGACACGCTGCGCAGCCTCGGACTGAAGCGCATCGGACAGACGGTTCTCCGTCCGGACAACCCCGTCAACCGCGGATATGTCCGCACCGTTGCGCACCTCGTCACCGTTGAGGAAGTGAAGTAATGGCTGAAGAAAAGAAGCCAGCTGCAGCGAAGGCCGCAGCTCCGAAGGCCGCCCCGAAGGCTGCCTCTGAGAAGAAGCCGGCTGCAGCGAAGGCTGCTCCCAAGGCTGCTCCAGCGAAAGCCGCAGCTCCTAAAGCTGCCGCAGCCAAGACCGAAGACAAGGCGCCTGCGAAGGCTGCCGCCCCCAAGGCTGCCGCAAAAGCCCCAGCTGCGAAGAAGGAAGCTGCCGAGAAAGTTTCGGTGCTCAAGCTCCACCACCTCCGCCCAGCTCCCGGATCCAAGAAGTCACGCATGCGTGTCGGTCGTGGTGAAGGGTCGAAGGGTAAGACCGCTGGTCGTGGTACCAAGGGAACGAAGGCTCGTTACCAGGTCAAGGCCGGTCTCGAAGGTGGAAACCTCAACTTCGTTATGCGTACACCGAAGCTTCGCGGATTCACCAACCCGTTCCGGGTTGAGTACCAGGTCGTCAACCTCGACCGAATCACCGAGCTGTACCCGAAGGGTGGCGATGTCACCATCGCTGACCTCGTCCTCAAGGGCGCCGTTCGCAAGAACGAGAAGGTCAAGGTTCTTGGCAACGGTGACATCTCTGTCAAGGTGACGGTTGCCGTTGACAAGGTGTCGAAGTCGGCCGAGCAGAAGATTGTCGCCGCAGGCGGATCGATCAAGTAGTCGTCGAAACGGGTCGGACCCACGGTCTGGCCCGTTTCTACTACGCTAAGTAGAGTCCTTTGCTGGGCCACAATCAGGAGGCATCGTGATCAGCGCAATTCGCCGAATTTTCAGCACCCCCGACCTTCGTCGCAAGCTCGGGTTCACGCTGTTCATGGTTGTCCTTTTCCGTCTTGGTTCGTTCATCCCCGCGCCGTTCGTTGATTTCGCGAACGTGCAGGCGTGTTTGGCGGGTAGCGCAGGAACTAACGGAATTTACGAGCTCGTCAACCTGTTCTCGGGTGGCGCGCTTCTCCAGATGTCGATTTTTGCGCTCGGAATCATGCCGTACATCACGGCGTCGATCATCACACAGCTCTTGCGCGTCGTTATCCCCCGCTTTGAAACCCTCCACAAGGAAGGTCAAGCCGGGCAGGCGAAGCTCACCCAGTACACGCGTTACCTCACGCTCGGCCTCGGAGTTCTCCAGTCGACCACTCTTGTGACAGTTGCACGAAGCGGCCAGTTGTTTGGTTCGTCTGGCGCCCCAGAGTGCAGCCAGCTCATCACCAACGACGCGTGGTACTCGATTCTTCTCATGGTCATCACCATGACGGCCGGAACCGGCCTCATCATGTGGTTCGGTGAAATGATCACAGAGCGCGGAATCGGCAACGGAATGTCGCTCCTGATTTTCGCATCTATCGCAGCAGGCTTCCCGACATCTCTCTGGGCCATCCAGCGCTCCGAGGGCTTCAACATCTTTGTTCTCGTCATCGCGATCGGAATCGTCATCATGGCCGCGGTCGTTTTCGTCGAGCAGTCGCAGCGCCGAATCCCCGTCCAGTACGCAAAGCGTGTTGTCGGAACCAAGACATACGGCGGAACCAGCACCTACATCCCCATCAAGGTCAACCAGGCCGGTGTCGTGCCCGTCATCTTTGCATCGTCGCTCTTGTACTTGCCAGCTCTCATCGCGCAGTTCAACCAGCCAGCTGCTGGACAGGCCGCTCCCGACTGGGTCCTCTGGATTTCGGCCAACCTCGCCAACGGCGACCAGCCCCTCTACATCGCGATGTTCTTCCTGCTCATCGTCGGGTTCACCTACTTCTACGTCGCAATTACCTTCAACCCGGTTGAGGTCGCTGACAACATGAAGCAGTACGGCGGATTCATTCCCGGAATTCGTGCGGGGCGTCCAACCGCCGAGTACCTCGACTACGTGCTCACCCGTGTGACTCTTCCCGGTGCGCTGTATCTCGGTGTTGTCGCCCTCATCCCGCTCATCGCCCTCGCGACAATCGGTGCGAACCAGAACTTCCCGTTCGGCGGTACCTCGATCCTCATCATCGTTGGCGTTGGGCTTGAGACCGTCAAGCAAATCGACGCACAGCTTCAGCAGCGACACTACGAAGGCCTCCTTCAGTAATGGTTCGCATGCTGCTCGTCGGCCCACCCGGTGCCGGCAAGGGTACGCAGGCATCTCAACTCTCTGAGGCTTACGGAATACCCGCGATTTCCACGGGTGACATTTTTCGTGCGAACGTTCGTGACGAAACACCGCTCGGCATTGAAGCCAAGGGCTACATGGACCGTGGCGAATATGTTCCAGACAGTTTAACGAATGCGCTTGTTGCCGACCGCCTCACTGCTGACGATTGCGAGCCGGGATTTTTGCTCGACGGATATCCACGGACTGTTGATCAGGTACGTGCGCTCGACGAAGTACTG
>WLES01000112.1 GCA_009704155.1 Actinomycetota bacterium
AGCACATTTGAGCAAGTCACCCTCCCGGACGACATCGCCGCTCGCCTCGAGGGCAAGTCATCGCTCGGTCGACTCGGTCTCTTGACGCACTCAACCGCAGGTTTCGTCGACCCGGGGTTCTCCGGCCACGTGACACTCGAATTGTCTAACGTCGCGACACTGCCCATCAAACTGTGGCCGGGCATGAAGATCGGCCAGTTGTGCTTCTTCCGCTTGTCCTCGTCAAGCGAGAACCCCTACGGCAGCGAAAAGTATGGAAGCCGCTACCAGGGCCAGCGAGGACCGACAGCGTCGCGTTCGTGGAAGAACTTCCACAAAACGGCTCTCTAGCCTCTACGCGTTGACGCGTCGAGCCACAAAGAACGACGCGATTGACCCGATTACTGCTGCAACGACAACAGCTGCAGTGCCCGTTGCCGCATAAGGCGTCTCGCCGAGTGCCAGTTCGTTGATGAGCAACGCAACGGTGAATCCGATTGACGAAATCGTTCCGATGAGCCACAAGTCTTTGCGTCGGAGCGCCGGATCACGTTGACCGCCGAGGAAACGTTCGCCAATCCATGCGAACAAAACAATTCCGAGTGGCTTTCCGAAAAGCAGACCGGCAACAATTCCCGCGAACAACGGTGAGATTGTCGCGAACCCGCCGATGACAGCGAGGGAAACACCCGACGACACAAGAACGAACAGAGGGACAGCAACATACGTCGAAACGGGATGAATTGTCTTCAGTGCACGGTCAGCGAGCGACTCCTTCTTCTTGCGCGCCGCTGTGGTGAGAAGCAGGCCGATCGCCACGCCCGCGATGGTTGCGTGAACACCAGATTCGTGAACGAGCCACCACACTCCGAGCCCGAGGGCAGTGAGAAGGATTGGGTTGCCGAGCGTGGTCCTTTGAATAAGAGCGAACGCAGCGAGGAGCGCAGCGGCCGCGAATAGATAGGCCACGTTGAGCCCAGGGGTGTAGAACAGCGCAATCACAAGGATCGCGCCGAGGTCGTCCACAACAGCAAGCGCAAGAAGGAACGTGCGCAGTTCAGGCTTTGATTTTGGAGCAACGAGGGCAAGCACCGCGAGCGCGAAGGCAATATCGGTTGCCATCGGGATTCCCCACGCACCGATGGTGTCTTGACCGTAGTTGAACGCAACGAAGATCAGCGCGGGGATGACCATCCCACCGAGTGCGGCCATGACGGGAACAAGGGCTTTCCGCGGAGAGTTGAGCGATCCCTTGGTGAACTCGTGTCGAAGTTCAATACCAACGACGAGAAAGAAGAACGCGAGGAGAAAATCAGCTGCCCACGCGTGGAGGGAGAGAGTCAATCCGGGGACGCCGAACTCCCAGTGCGTGAACGAAGAGTATGAGTCTGCGAGCGGTGAGTTCACCCACGCGAGGGCGATGAGCGCCATAGCGATGGTGAGAATTCCGGCGCGAGTTTCCGCCGTGAGAATCTCGCGAATTCGCTTCGAGAGCCGTTGCCTCGCCACTTAGGAGAGTTTCTGTTCGACGAGCTGTTCGTGCTGCCACACCAGCCACGGACTGAAGGCAAACGGCGCTCCATCGATTGCGCTTCTGAGTTTGTCTGGTGAAACCCACTGCCACTCGCACACTTCATTAGCTGCCGGGTTCGGGTCGGTGACGGCTTCAGCCGCAAACACGGGGCAAATTTCGTTTTCGACAATGCCTGAGGCATCGACAGCGCGATAACGGAAATCCGGGAGGAGAGGGCGAATGTTGGTTATCTCCATCCCGAGCTCCTGGAGAGCCCGCCGATGAATGGCTGCTTCGATTGCCTCGTCCGGCGCTGGGTGGCCGCAAAACGAATTGGTCCACACGCCGGGCCATGTCTTTTTCGACAGTGCGCGTCGAGTGATAAGCACGGCCCCATCGGCGTTCGTGACGTGACACGAGAAAGCGAAATGGAGGGGAGTGTCCGTCGTGTGGACGGAGAGTTTAGGCGCACTCCCGATGGGTGCACCACTATCGTCGACTAGGACGACCAACTCTTCGACACTCATTGCTTAAGGCTATCCTGAGATGGTGTCGGAACGGGAATTTTGCGCAATCGGAGGTGCTGATGGGTCGTCTTGATCTGTACACCACCACGTCAGAGCGCACCGCATCTCTCGTGATCCGCGAGTATTCGACGTCATTTGGGCTTGCGTCACGAATTCTCTCCTCTGACTCCAGGCAGCACATTGATAACATCTACGCACTCGTTCGGCTCGCTGACGAAGTCGTCGACGGCGTCGCTGTTGAGGCCGGCCTTGCGCCAACCGCTGTTCATCACGCGCTCGACGAATTGGAGCGGGAAACGTACGCCGCGATGGCGTCGGGATACTCCACCAACTTGATTGTTCACGCTTTTGCGCACACCGCCAGGGCTGTCGGGATTACGAAGGACATCGTCGAACCGTTTTACACCTCGATGCGAATGGATTTGTCCGACCGCGTCTACACGCAGGAATCGTTCGAGGCCTACGTTTACGGGTCAGCAGAGGTCGTCGGGCTCATGTGTTTGGCGGTGTTTGTCCGTCACAACAAGCCTTCAGCTGCAGACGCGCACATCCTGGTCGCAGGCGCCAGGGCGCTCGGGGCCGCATTCCAGAAGGTCAACTTCCTTCGCGACCTCGCCGCCGACGTTGACGGCCTTGGTCGTTCGTATTTCCCCGGTGTCAACATCGCCACCTTTGATGAGGCAGACAAGAAGAGGTTGTGCGATGACATCGACGTTGACCTCGACCACGCGTTCGCCACACTCCCCTTGCTTCCTCTCGATGCTCGCCGAGCAGTCGCGCTCGCACACGGGCTGTTCGCACGACTCAATTCAGCAATTCGGGCGACCCCTGCGGAAACGCTCAAGTCCACGAGAATTCGCGTGAGTGACGTGACGAAGTTCGTCATTGCTGCCCGCATCATGTTGTCTACGAGAGGACACTGAACCATGGCCAAACAAAAGGTAGTCATCATTGGTGGCGGTATGGGCGGGCTGTCGGCTTCCGGACTTCTCGCACGAGACGGGTACGACGTCACTCTGCTCGAAGCACTCCCCAACACTGGTGGACGCGCAGGTCTCTGGGTGAAGGACGGATTCCGTTTCGACACCGGGCCGTCGTGGTACCTCATGCCAGAGGTTTTTGACCACTGGTACAAGCTCATGGGAACTAGTGCCAAGGAACAGTTGGACCTTCAGGTCCTCGACCCCGGTTATCGCGTGTTTTTTGAACCCAAGGGAGCAGCGCCGTCAGAGCACATCGACATCGAAGTCGGTCGCGAGAAGAACCTTGATTTGTTCGAGCAGATCGAACCGGGATCGCGCGCAGCTATGGCGAAATACCTCGACTCTGCGACAGAAACGTACGAGATTGCCAAGAAGTACTTCCTCTACACGTCGTTTGTCAAGCTCGGACCATTACTTCAGCGGGAAGTGCTTGTCCGGATGGGAACTCTCGCCCGCCTCTTGCTCACCAAGATTTGGGGTTTTGCAGGGCGTTACGTCAAGACGATGCGTGCGAAGCAGATCCTCGGGTACC
>WLES01000113.1 GCA_009704155.1 Actinomycetota bacterium
AAGTGGATGTCGGCGATAACCGGAATCTGGCTCTTCTTCGCGATGACGTGGAGCACATCCGCGTCGTCCTGCGTTGGAACGGCAACTCGAACAATGTCGCAACCCGTCGCGGTCAACTCGGCGATCTGCTGAAGAGTCCCGTTGATGTCGGTCGTCTTCGCCGTGGTCATCGACTGCACTGAAACTTGAGCATCACCGCCCACGAGTACTTTGCCGACCTTGATCTGGCGGGACTTGCGGCGGGGGGCGAGCGTCTCGACAACTCGCGGGGTTCCAATGTTGACTGCTGGCACGGTTCTAGCGTACTCGCGTTAGAGCCCCAGAGTGATGGGTTTGACGATGTCGGCGTAGATGAGAAGTGCGCTCATGCCGATGAGAATGACGGTCGCAACAATCGTGACGGGAACCAGTTTTGCCGTGTCGAGCGGTGGCGGCTTCGGTTTGCCGCGAAGTGCTGCGATTCGATTACGAACAGAGTCGATCACGGCGATGGCGATGTGCCCACCGTCGAGCGGAAGCAGCGGGACGAGGTTGAACACAAACAGTGCAACGTTGAGCGAGGCAAGGATTCCGAGAAGCCCTGAAATTCGCGATGCCCAATCGAGACCGTCAACGCTCGCAACCTCACCAGCGATACGACCGACCCCGACGACAGAAACCGGCCCGTTGATGTCACGCTCGGCGGTGCCGAAGGCGGCGTCCCAGACTTGGGTCATTCGATTGGGGAGGTCGATAATGATTCGGCCAACGTCAACGATGTTGCCGCCGAGGAATCCGAGGGCAACAATCGGTGACTGCTGTTCGCGAACAGACTCCGGTCCAACACCCACATATCCGACGGTGACAATCCCGGGGTCTCCGTTCGCATCGAGCACGACATTGCCCGAATCGTCGATGTCGTAGCGCTCGGTGGGAAGTGGCGTGACCGTTACGGACAACGGCTTTCCCGCGCGCTCAAGGTCGAAAACGAGGGGTGTGTTCGCGCTCTCGCGGATGATGGCTGTTCCCGCTTCCCACGATGACACCGATTCGCCGCCGATAGCCACAACGACGTCACCTGGAGTGATTCCGGCGGCCGCGGCGGGAGATGGTGTGTCTGAGGCTGAACAGGTCTGGTCGGTGGCTGTGACTGGCTTGACACACTCGGCGACGTAACCGATTGTTGTCGACGCCGTCATCACCCCGAAACCACTGAAGATGAGGACGTACAAGATGGCAGCGATGATGAGGTTCATCACTGGCCCGCCGAGCATGATGACGATGCGCTTCCAGGTGGCGAGTCGGAAGAAGACGCGTGATTCGTCGGTCACTGTTTCGGCAGAGGCGTCACGCGCGTCTTGAACGAGCCGACGAAACCAGACGAAGCCGCGACTGGTTGACGCTGTGGTCGGATACATGCCGGACAGCGAAACATAACCACCGAGCGGGATCGCCTTGATGCCGAACTCCGTCTCACCGAACTTTCGCGACCACAGAGTTGGCCCGAACCCGACCATGAACTGGCCAACGAAGATTCCAAACTTGCGAGCTGGATAGAAGTGCCCGAACTCGTGAAGGCCGATGGAGATGCCAATTCCGACCGCAATCGCGAGGATTCCGAGCACTGACAACAACACGTCCATGTGTTAAGGGTACTCGCGAGAACCGACGCGCGTTGCTGGCGTGCTAGATGGCGAGCAGCGTTGAGGCTTCGCGCCTGGCCCACTCATCGGCGGCGAGGACGCTCTCGAGCGAAACCGACGACGGTGCTTCGTGGCGGTCGACGACCCGTTCGATTGTCTCGACGATGTCCAGGAACCCGATGCGCCCTGAATTGAACGCGCCGACAGCGACCTCATTGGCGGCGTTGTAAACAGCGGGGAACGTGAATCCAGCGATCCCAACCTTGCGGGCAAGCGCAACGGCACCGAACACCGACTCGTCGAGGGGTTCAAACGTCCACGTGTGCGCCGACTCCCAGTCGATAGGGGTCGAAACACCGGCAACACGGTTGGGCCAATCGAGTCCGAGCGCGATGGGAAGGTGCATGTCGGGCGGAGAGCACTGCGCGATTGTTGACCCGTCGATGAATTCGACAAGCGAGTGAACAACTGACTGCGGGTGGACCGTCACCTCGATCCGGTCAAAGGGGATGTCGAACAGCAAATGGGCTTCGATCACTTCGAGCCCCTTGTTGACGAGCGTCGAGGAGTTGGTCGTAATGACAGAGCCCATGTTCCACGTCGGGTGTTTCGACGCCTGCTCTGGGGTGACCGTCGCGAGCTGCTCGCGTGTGAATCCGCGGAAAGGGCCGCCACTCGCGGTGACAACGAGCTTCTTCACTTCTGCGTGACTCCCGGCGAGAAGAGATTGTGCGAGCGCTGAGTGCTCCGAGTCAACCGGGACAATCTGCCCAACCTTCGCCACGGACGTCACGAGGGAGCCGCCGATGATGAGCGATTCCTTGTTGGCGAGCGCGAGGGTTGCGCCGGTCGCGAGTGCCGCGAGCGTTGGCTCTAACCCGACGGCGCCGGTGATGCCGTTGAGGATTACGTCGGCTTTCACCGAGTTGATGAGCGACACCGCCTCGTCCGCGCCGTAGGCAACGCTGTCGATTCCGAACTCGGCCGCTTGTGCTTCGGCGAGGGTGCGATTGCGTCCGGCTGCGAGCCCGACGAGCCGAAAACGGTCCGGGTTGTTGCGAATCACGTCGAGCGCTTGAGTTCCGATGGACCCTGTGCTCCCGAGAACAATGACGTCGCGCATGCTGTCAGTCTGTCAGGTGGCGCTAGACGAGTGCTGTTGCCGCGACCGTGCGGTCGATGGTGAACTGACCGACCACGCGGGTTCCCACATAGAGCACAGCTGTCTGCCCTGTTGCGACGCCGTTGAGCGGGGTGTGTGGGCGAACAACAATCTCGCCGTCGCGCTTCTCGGCGATTGCCGGCACGGGATCGGCGTGTGCGCGGATCTGAACTTCGCACTCGAACTCGGTGAATCCGGATTCGGTGAGTTCTGCAAACCCGCTCGCTACCGGGTCGTTACCAGCCCAGCTGACGCGAGCCCCGCCGATTTCGACGATGTCGAGGTCGTCGCGTGACCCGACCACCACCTCGTTGGTCTGCGGTTTGACGGAGACAACGAATCGTGGGCGGCCGTCAGCGGCTGGAACACCGAGGTTGAGGCCTTTACGCTGACCGACCGTGTAGGCAACGGCTCCATCGTGCGACCCAACGACGTTTCCCTCTGTGTCGACAACCTTCCCGGTTTCCATGGGAATTCTGTCGGCAAGCCAGTCGCGTGTATCGCCCTCTGGGATGAAACAAATGTCGTGGCTGTCCGGCTTGTTGGCGACCGAGAGCCCCCGGCGCTCAGCCTCCGCCCTCACGAGGTCCTTCGACGGCGTATCTCCGAGCGGGAACATCGAGTGGCGCAACTGGTCGGCCGTCAACACTCCCAATACGTACGACTGGTCTTTTGCCCAGGCACTCGCACGGTGTAGCTCCGGAGTTCCGTCCGCAGCGGTTTCAAC
>WLES01000114.1 GCA_009704155.1 Actinomycetota bacterium
TGGAGACCGTTCACGTCGTGGCGAATTACCACCCAGCGACCAAAGCCCCAAAGATCGTTGTACGACTCGACAACTACGCCGTCGGCGATCGCGTAGATCGGGCTTCCTGCACCGGGGTTGAAGTCGAGTCCCTTGTGGTCACTTGAACACGCGGCACACGGCGCTTGGCGGTGTCCGTATCCAGAAGAGATCGGGACGGCCGCGGGGAATGGCCAGCGAATTGGTCCCGTGTTGAGGACGGTGTAGGAGTAGCTGAGGCTACCGAAGCGAAGCCCGTAGAGGTCGCCGTAGGAACTGACCTTGTAGCCATCACGCTTAATCGCCGTTGCTGTCTCGGCTGTGTTAGACGCGGTCACGACTTGAAGTTCGTCTTCGCTCTGTGCGGCGAAACCGGGCGCCGCCAGGTTGAACCCGGTTGACGGCAGTGACACCGTGGCCATGAATGCCCCGACCACCAGAACAACAGCGCTGCGGAGGGAAGCCGACCACGCGCCCTTGTGGTCTTTCGCAGCCGGCTTTGTCGCGCGCGGTTTGCTTCGTCGGCCCTTAGATCGCTGACGAGCGGTCCGCATTTCAACCGGAGGAACTGACGGGCTTGCGGAAACGTGAGCACGCCGGGAACGTCGGGTCGTCGACTCTGGCTCTAAAGGGGTGAGTGCTTCGACAGCTTCCCTTCCCGCCAAAGGCGCCGACTCCATAGGAATGGAATCTGTCACCGACGCTGCAGTGGCTGCAGGCATCGGAGGGGCGAAAGGTGCGTCATTGTTCAGGGTTGCTTCAGTTGCTGCACGCGCCCTGGCTTCCTCGATCAATCGCCTCTCGCGACGGCTTTGGGGCTGGGCAACGCCGGAATTCACCTCACCGCTTAGGGGTGCGCGCGGCGTCAACTCTGAGTTGTCAGACATGCCTCCCCCTCCCGTTGCGACGGCTTCTCGACAGTTTAGGCGAGTCCGTAGCCGTGCGCCAATCGCGTCGGTGGTCGGCAATACCGTGAAGGCATGTCGTTCATCGTTTCTGTCGCTATCGGCGTCATCGTCTCAATCGGTGCGCTGTGGATTGTCGGCGCGGCAATTTTTGCTCTCTACGACTGGGCAACCGAGTATCGAACCCCTAAGGCTTTTACTGAAACAGACGACGAAATCGATCACCGCTTCTACTGAACGAACAATCCCCGGCTCGTGAGAGACCGGGGATTGGTGGTGGATGAGGGATTCGAACCCCCGAAGGCTGAGCCAGCTGAGTTACAGTCAGATCCCTTTGGCCGCTTGGGTAATCCACCCGATGAGCGCCGACCATAAACCCGCGGTCGAGCGCGCAGTTGTCAAGAATACAATAAGGAACACCGTGCACGAAACACGGGTTCACTCGGGAGGCGACTATGGCGAGCATCGGTGATGTTGCGCGCGCTGCCGGGGTTTCTAACGCCACCGTTTCGCGGGCAATGAGTGGTCGCGGAGCTGTTTCGGATGACGCCCGCGAAAAGGTCCGCGCCGCCGCACGGGCGCTCGGGTACGTTGCATCTGCGAGTGCGGCATCCCTGTCAACGGGCAGAAGCGTCAACATTGGGATTCTCACCCCCGTCATCAATCGCTGGTTCTTCACTGAAGTGATCCGAGGTGCGCAGGAAGAACTCGCGCATCACGGATACGACGTCACCCTCTACACACTGGGCACGGAAATGTCACAACGCACTCGCATGATGGATGATTTCATTCGCCGAGGACGCGTTGATGCGTTTATTGCGATTGAAGTTCCCCTGACGCCAGATGAAGTGCGTGGACTTCACGCCCTCAATAAACCCGTCATCGGGGTCGGTGGTGCAATATCTGGCGTTCGAACGATCTCAATTGACGACACCGAAGTCGTGCGAATCGGAATGCAACACCTTCTCGACCTCGGCCACACATCGATCGGGTTCATCGGCGGTAAGGACGACGACGTCGACGCGTTCAATGTCGCGTCAACTCGGCGCAAAACCTACGAATCGACTCTCCGACAAGCCGGAATACCGCTCCTCCCCGGAATGATGGAATTCGGTGACTTCACCATTCCGTCCGGTCACGTTGCCGCAAAAAAGCTCCTGACAAGCCCCAACCCGCCACGCGCAATCATTGCCGCTTCCGACGAAATGGCGTTTGGTGCCATCATGGCGGCACGCGAACTGGGGGTTTCGATCCCCAACGAGTTGTCCATCGTTGGAATTGACGGGCACGATCTTGCGGAGTTTTTCTCCCTCACCACAGTCGACCAAAACCCCGTTCAACAGGGTCGAACAGCTGCCACAATCCTGCTTGACGAGATTCTCCCCCACCGGTCGGAAACGATTGACATCAACACCGCACTGCCGGTCACTCTCGTGCAACGCTCCTCGACCGCTCGTCGCTGACACGTTCGGCTACCGCACGGCAGCGAGCAACAGGTTTAGGGTTGGAGCATGGCTGATTCATCTTTCGACATTGTGAGCAAAGTCGACCCCATGGAACTTGACAATGCGGTCAACCAAACTGAAAAGGAGCTCGCGTCGCGATTCGACTTCAAGGGTGTTGGCGCGTCAATCGAGAAGAAAGCCCTCGCGATCAACCTCGCCGCAGCGAGCGAAGAACGCGTGAAGGCTGTCCTCGATGTATTCGAATCGAAACTCATCAAGCGTGGCATCTCGCTCAAGTCACTCGACGCCGGAAAGCCGTTTGCATCCGGCAAGGAGTACCGAATCGAGTCCACGGTAAAGAGTGGAATCGCGAGCGAACACGCGAAAGAGATCGCGAAGATCATCCGTGAAGAGGCTCCGAAGACGGTCAAGTCGCAGATTCAGGGTGATGAACTGCGAGTGTCATCGAAAAACCGTGACGATCTTCAAGCGACAATCGCACTGCTCAAAGGCAAAGACTTGCCGATTGACGTGCAGTTCATCAACTTCCGCTAGCTGGTGAACTAGAGGGCGTCGCCCCTCGAGATGGCAATCATGTCGTCGCGCGGGACAACCTTGATTCGCTCTCGACCTTCTTGTTCGCCGAGTGCCTTCTCCCACTCGTCAAGGCGCCGCCAGCCATCGAGGTTCGTGTACTGGATTCCGCGGCTGTCGAGCAATTCCTTCACGGCGGCTTCTGACGGCTCAGAGGGCGACCACCACGAGGACTGGTCTCGCACGAGGTGGGACACAGTTTCCATCGCATCCGACTTGGTGTGTCCGATGAGTCCGATGGGCCCGCGCTTGATCCAGCCCGTTGCATAAACCCCGGGGACAACTTCGTTGCCAGCATCCGTCGCGCGACCCTCGCGATTGGGAATCACTCCCCGTTCCTCGTCGAACGGCACGTCGCTGAGCGGTGAACCGAAATATCCGACCGCGCGATACACCGCTTGAACGGCAACATCCCGCATCTCGCCGGTGCCCCGAACCCCGCCGGCTCCGTCTGGCTCGGTTCGTTCGTAACGGAAGCCACTGACGCGTCCGTCTTCACCGAGGACCTCGA
>WLES01000115.1 GCA_009704155.1 Actinomycetota bacterium
ATTACGAGAACGTCGACGACCCGTCGACGATGGAGAACCCTCTCGCCGCCGTACAAATGGGCCTTATCTACGTCAACCCAGAAGGCGTCAACGGTAAGCCTGATCCGCTCAAGACCGCCGGACAAATCCGCGAAACGTTCGCGCGCATGGCGATGAACGACGAAGAAACGGTGGCACTCACCGCTGGCGGTCACACTGTTGGTAAGACCCACGGGAACGGCAACGCCGCGAACCTTGGGCCTGCACCAGAAGCAGCAGGGCTTGAAGAACAAGGCCTCGGTTGGATGAACCACACCACTCGCGGCGTTGGTCGTGACACCGTTACGAGTGGACTCGAGGGCGCATGGACAACCAACCCGACCACGTGGGACAACGGCTACTTCTACCTCCTCTTCACCTACGACTGGGAGCTCACCACGTCACCAGCCGGGGCACACCAGTATCAGCCTGTCAACATTGCCGAGGCAGACAAGCCCGTCGATGTTGAAGACCCTTCAATTCGACTCATGCCCATGATGACTGACGCCGACATGGCGATGATCACAGACCCGATTTACCGCGAAATCTCAGAGCGCTTCTACAAGGACCCCGAATACTTCTCTGACGTCTTCGCCCGCGCGTGGTTCAAACTGACCCACCGTGACATGGGACCCAAAGCTCGTTACATCGGCCCCGAGGTCCCTGCCGAAGAACTCATCTGGCAGGACCCGGTCACTCCTGGTTCGACGTCATATGACGTCAAGGCTGTCAAAGCTGCGATCGAGGCAAGTGGTCTCTCTGTGAGCGACCTCGTGTCGACAGCGTGGGATAGCGCTCGCACTTTCCGCGGTTCTGACATGCGCGGTGGTGCGAACGGTGCTCGTATCCGCCTCGCGCCGCAGAAGGATTGGGCCGGCAACGAGCCGGAGCGTCTTTCACGCGTGTTGGCCGTAATTGAGCCCATTGCTGCCGCGCACGGAGCAAGCGTCGCCGATGTCATCGTTCTCGCCGGAAATGTTGGTGTCGAAAAAGCAGCCGCCGCTGCAGGATTCCCAACTTCGGTCCCGTTCGCTCCTGGCCGTGGAGACGCGACACCAGAACAAACGGACGCAGAGTCGTTCGAACCACTTGAACCGCTCCACGACGGATTCCGCAACTGGGTCAAAGACAACTACGTTGTCACCGCCGAGGAACTCCTGCTCGACCGCGCTCAGCTCATGGGCCTCACCGCCCCCGAGATGACCGTCCTCATCGGTGGAATGCGCGTCATCGGCACCAACCACGGTGGAACGGCTCACGGTGTACTCACTGACACGGTTGGCGCACTATCCAACGACTTCTTCACGAACCTCACCGACATGACGTACGTGTGGGAGCCGGCAGGAAAGAACCTTTACAACATGCGCGACCGAACAAACGGACAGGTGAAGTGGACAGCGACTCGCGTTGACCTCGTCTTCGGATCCAACTCGATTCTTCGCGCTTACGCCGAGGTGTACGCCCAGGACGACAACAAGAAGAAGTTCGTTGAGGACTTCATCGCCGTGTGGGCGAAGGTCATGAACGCTGACCGTTTCGACCTCACCAAGTAGTCACTCGCGAATAGGTGTCGGCCACAACGTCGGCACCCTTTCGTTTGTCTAACTCTTTGAGTCGATCTCTGCGATGAGAGCCTCGACCTTGGCGCGGATTTCATCGCGAATTGGCCGAACACCGTCGACACCGAGGCCCGCTGGGTCGTCCAGTGGCCAATCGAGGTAGGTCTTTCCAGGGAAGAATGGGCACGCGTCGCCGCAGCCCATCGTGATGACGAAATCAGATTCCTTCACGGATTCGGTCGTCAGCACCTGCGGGGTGTTGTTGGCGATATCAATGCCTTCTTCCGCCATCGCTTCGATCGCTGATGGGTTGACGTGCTCTTTGGGTTCAGTTCCCGCCGACAAAACGCGCACTCGGTCACCAGCGAGATGGCGAAGGTAGCCAGCTGCGATCTGGGACCGGCCCGCATTGTGAACACAGACAAAAAGGACGGTTGCTTTAGTGGTCGACATTAGGCTCCTCGAGGAAAATCGCTATCTTTAGATTACGCACGAGCGCAATGAACTATCAGTGTCAGCGCCCAACACCAACATCGAGGAATCAAATCATGGCGACGATCAATACCGAACGAATGACCGCAACAGCAAATGAACCGTTCGTTCTCTTCCTCATCGGAATGCGGATCAACAACTGGTTGGCAATCCACCGGTGGTTACCCGTGTTCTTGGCCATGCCCAAAATGCTCACCGAACTCCACATCAACCGTGACCTCGGCTTCAAGTCGTACGAAATGTGGTTTTCGCGCACAGTAATCCTCGTTCAGTACTGGGAAAGCGCGGAGAAACTCATCGAGTATTCACGCGCCAAAGATTCTGAACATTTGCCAGCGTGGAAAGCCTTCAATGCTGCCGCCCGCAAGTCCGATGCGGTTGGAATTTGGCACGAGACATACGTCATCGACAAGGGCAAGAGCGAAAACGTCTACGTCAACATGCCAAAGTTCGGTTACGGCAAAGTTGGCGACCTGGTGCCGGCGACGGGCTTGAAGAACACTGCAGCAGGTCGGCTGTCAACCACGGCGTAGCTGAGTGCCATAGCCTTCAACCATGAGTGATTTGACAACTGTGGGCGACGCTGACAATTGGATGTGCTGGCTGTGTGACAAACCCGTTGATCCCGAGGCGTCGATCAATGCTGACCTCGGGCCGAGCGTTGACAGTTACGCGGCCACCCGTGTGAAGAAGGGCAAGGATTACGTCGAACGCCTCGCGCACCGCGCGTGCAACACGATGAAGGGCAAGGTTGCCCCTGTCGTCCCGTGGTCGCCGGAGCTCTTCGTTGTCGACCCATCGCCGATCTTTGAAGCGGTGGAGAGGCTTCGTACCAAAGGCGGTCGCGAGATAGTGGCCCGCTGCCCCGACGAGAACGATGCAAACGTCGCGTCCGATTGGCTTCTCGACAGACTGTCGAGGCTTGCTCCCGACCTTGACGTCGCGACCCAGATCAGCCCAGGCGGAGGCCAGTTCATGCTGGCAATAACCGTTCGCTGACCAACTCGCGAGGAAATGAATTGCAATTGCACTGCTCACACAGTCTTCATGGTTTTGGGAGTTACTATACGAACCTATGGAAATCTTCTTTGACACAATCGCTGGCCTGCCAGTCCACCCGTTAGTTATTCACTTCGCGGTAGTGCTGATTCCTCTCGCCGCGCTCGGGTTAATCGTCGCAGTATTAAACGCAGCTTTTAGGCGTCGTTTCGCTTTCGCCCTGGTCGCGATGATTGTGGTTTCGGTACCTTTGGCGTTCGTTGCGAAGGAATCTGGTGAGTCTCTCTCCGAACGAGTGGGCATCACCGAGCGGCATGAAAGCCTTGGCGAGATTTTCCCGTTGTGGGTGGCAACCCTCGCTGTTGTCGCAATTGTTTGGTACGTCATCTCTCGGCGAGAAGGGCTCACTGTATTGCGACGAAT
>WLES01000116.1 GCA_009704155.1 Actinomycetota bacterium
AAACGAGTTCCTCATCGCACCGACGCTCGAACGAGTGGCTGCGTCGATCGACGGGCGCATGATTCACGGTGACCCTGCCCTTATGAAGCGCGAAGTGCTCAGCGCGAAGGTTGCCGCGATGAATGTCGAAAACGTCATTTCTCGACTCATCGAGGGCGAAGTTGTCCTTGTCCCATCCGACCGTTCGGAGATCTTGCTCGCGGTTCTGCTCGCCCACGAAACCGACAACTTCCCGTCCCTCGCCGGCATAGTTCTTTACGGAGGGTTCACGACTCCGCAAACCGTGTGGCGACTTGTCACGGGCATGAACTCGTCACTTCCCATCATTGAAGCGCCATTCACAACTTACGAAACTGTGATGCGCGTGATGGAAACTCGCTCGCGCTTCGCCGCCGACTCTCAGCGGAAGTACGACACCGCGCTGTCGTTGTTCGACGAGAACATTGACTCGCCAGAACTACTCAGCCGACTCAACGTTGCCAGGGCTGATGTTGTCACTCCGTTGATGTTCGAATACGACCTCATCGAGAGGGCACGAGCGCAAATCAAACACATTGTTCTCCCGGAAGGAACCGATGACCGGATTCTTCGCGCGGCGGCAACCCTGCTCGCACGCCGAGTAGTAACGCTGACAATCCTCGGAGACGAAAACGTCGTTCGAGCACGCGCGAAAGAGCTCGGCGTCGACATTTCTGCTGCTGCCGTTGTTAATCCACTGACGAGCGAACTCGCCGACGCGTTTGCGACGGAATACGCGAGGCTTCGTGCCCACAAAGGCGTTTCGGTCGAGCAGGCGCGTGAAATTGTGACCGACGTCTCCTACTTCGGCACGATGATGGTGCACCTCGATCTCGCAGACGGCATGGTCTCTGGCGCTGCCCACACCACGGCCCACACCATCAAGCCGGCGTTCGAAATCATCAAGACAACTCCGGGCACATCGGTGGTTTCGAGCGTGTTTCTCATGGCGCTCGCCGACCGCGTGCTCGTTTACGGAGATTGTGCCGTTATCCCCGACCCGACGGCAGACCAACTCGCAGACATCGCCATTTCGTCAGCTGCAACCGCGCGCCAATTCGACATCGAGCCCCGAGTCGCGATGCTGTCGTACTCAACGGGAACCTCGGGCGAGGGCGATGATGTTGACAAGGTTCGTGAGGCAACCGCTCTCGTTCGTGAACGCCAGCCCGACCTTCCGGTTGAGGGCCCGATTCAATACGATGCCGCTGCCGAACCGAGTGTCGCCGCGACGAAAATGCCGGACTCGACCGTCGCTGGTCGCGCAACCGTTTTCGTCTTCCCTGACCTCAACACGGGAAACAACACGTATAAAGCGGTGCAGCGATCGGCGGGTGCCGTTGCGATTGGGCCTGTCCTGCAGGGCCTCAACAAACCCGTGAACGATCTGTCACGCGGAGCGCTCGTCAGTGACATCATCAACACCGTTGCCATCACGGCAATTCAGGCTCACGGAACCGCATGAGTCGCGCGTTTGTCGTCAATTCCGGCTCGTCGTCAATCAAATTCCAGGTGATTGACCTCGACACCGAAACGGTCGTCGAATCAGGCGTGCTTGAGCGAATCGGTCTCACTGGCGGAGATGCGCCGTCGCACCCCGACGGCATGCGGATGATTCTCGAACAACTCGGGGACGTGTCGACGATCACTGTTGTGGGCCACCGAGTCGTCCACGGCGGGCTCGAGTTCACCGAGCCAACGCTCATCACGGACGAGGTGATCGATTCGATTGATGCGCTGTCGCCGCTCGCGCCGCTTCACAACCCAGCCAACCTCATCGGAATTCGAGCAGCACGGGAAGTGCTGCCAGGAGCCCCGCACGTCGCGGTGTTCGATACGGCCTTCCACCACACGCTCCCCGCTGAAGCTTTTACGTACGCAATCGATTCATCGATTGCCAATCGCTTTGGTATTCGCAAATACGGTTTCCACGGCTCGAGCCACAAGTTCGTTTCCGAGCGTGCAGCAGAGTTTCTCGACAAGCCCGTGTCGGAGGTTAATCTCATCGTGCTTCACCTCGGCAATGGTTCGAGCGTCACGGCGATTGACGGCGGGAAGTCGGTCGACACGTCGATGGGGCTCACGCCGCTCCAGGGGCTTGTCATGGGGACCCGGTCCGGCGACATCGACCCGTCGGTCGTGTTTCACCTCAACCGCGAGGCCGGGATGTCGATGCCTGAAATCGACGAGATGTTGAACTCATCGAGCGGCATGGTTGGGCTCACCGGTTTCTCTGACATGCGTGATGTCGAAGACGCAATCAGCCGCGGTGACGAACGGGCGAGAATCGGTCTCGGCGTATGGAGGCACCGCGTCCGTCATTACATCGGTGCGTATGTTGCGCAACTCGGTCGCGTCGATGCACTTGTCTTCACAGCCGGCATTGGCGAAAATTCGGCTCATTTACGTGCGATTTCCTGCCAGGGGCTCGAACATCTCGGCATTGTGCTTGACCAGGGCCGAAACGAATCCGACGCTCGTGAGGCAAGGGATATTGGTTCGGACGAATCACAGGTTCGGATTCTTGTCGTTCCCACGAACGAGGAACTCGAAATAGCGCGTCAAGCAGTGGGCGTCGTTCACAAATCCACCGCGCCCACCAACGAATAGGGGTGCTGGCAGGTAATCTCGGAGAGTGGCAGTCGCACTTTATCGTCGTTACCGACCCGAATCGTTCGAAGAACTCATCGGGCAATCACAGGTAACTGACCCGTTGCGCGCTGCACTTCGAAATAACCGAGTCAATCACGCCTACTTGTTTAGCGGACCCCGCGGCTGCGGAAAAACCACGTCGGCTCGAATTCTTGCCCGATGCCTCAACTGTGCTGAAGGACCGACGGACACCCCGTGCGGAAAGTGTGCGAGTTGCGTTGAGTTGAGCCGCGACGGCTCCGGATCAATTGACGTCATCGAGATCGACGCCGCGAGCCACAACGGTGTCGACGATGCTCGTGACCTGCGCGAGCGCGCCGGCTTTGCCCCGTCGCGGGACCGTTACAAGATTTACATCCTCGATGAGGCGCACATGGTCACGCAGCAGGGATTCAACGCGCTCCTCAAGATTGTTGAAGAACCACCGGAGCACGTCAAGTTCATTTTTGCGACGACAGAGCCAGAAAAAGTGATCGGAACCATTCGGTCGAGAACGCACCACTACCCGTTCCGGTTGGTTGCTCCGGCGACGATGCTCGAGTACATCACCCAGTTGTGCGTCGAGGAAAAGGTTGAGGTTGAAGACGGCGTGCTACCGCTCGTGATTCGTGCTGGAGGCGGCTCAGTTCGAGACACTCTCTCGTTGCTCGACCAAATCATCGCCGGCTCAGAAAACGGAAAAGTTTCGCGCGACCGAACCAACAACCTTCTCGGATACACACCGAGCGAACTTCTTGACGAATCCCTCGATGCTGTCGGCCGGGGGGATTCGAGTACTGCCTTCTCTGTGATTGACCGCGTGGTTCAGACCGGTA
>WLES01000117.1 GCA_009704155.1 Actinomycetota bacterium
CGAACGCGTAATTTGCTAAACTAGAACTCGGCTTCAGGGGTCAATCCAGGCTCGCTCGCCTCACCGTGTTTTGTATCCATGTGAGGTTTGACGGAGTGAAAGTGGCCCACGATGATTGAATACCGCAACATTCGAATCGCCCTGCTCGGAGCTGGAAGCGTGGGCGCGCAGGTTGCCGACCAGATCCTTCGCCACGGCGACGAGCTCGCCGCCCGAGTCGGTGCAGGGCTTGAACTCGTCGGTGTCGCGGTTCGAAACCCTGACTCCGCGCGAACTGCTGACATTCCCCAGCACCTCATCACGACCGACGCCGAGACACTTGTGAGAAACGCCGACATCGTGATTGAGCTCATGGGCGGAATCGAACCAGCCCGCACGCTGATTCTTTCGGCGATCAATTCCGGAGCCGATGTCATCACGGCGAACAAGGCCTTGCTCGCCCACCACGGCCCTGAAATCTTTGACGCAGCTTCCCAGGTTGGTGCACAAATCTTCTATGAAGCAGCCGTTGCCGGTGCGATCCCCATCATTCGCCCACTTCGCGAATCGCTCGCGGGGGACAGGGTGTCGCGCATCCTCGGAATCGTCAACGGAACGACCAATTTCATTCTCGATCGAATCGACACCCTCGGTGAGTCGATGGAAGCGTCACTTCAGATGGCGCAGGATTTGGGGTACGCGGAAGCAGACCCAACGGCCGATGTCGAAGGTTTCGACGCTGCGCAAAAGGCGGCCATTCTCGCGTCACTCGCATTCCACACTCACGTTCCCGTCGATCAGGTGTACCGCGAGGGAATCACCAAGGTTTCGCTCGATCAGGTTCAGGCAGCCCGCAAGGCCGGTTACGTCATCAAGTTACTTGCCATCGCCGAGCGCGTTGCACTCGAGGACGGCCGAGAGGGCGTAAGCGCGCGTGTGTATCCGGCGATGGTTCCGTTGACCCATCCGCTCGCTGCTGTCCACGGCGCGTACAACGCCGTGTTCGTCGAGGCGGAAGCCGCTGGCTCACTCATGTTCTATGGCGCTGGCGCAGGGGGAATTCAAACAGCGTCGGCCGTCCTCGGCGACCTTGTCACGGCTGCCCGCCGTCACGTCATCGGTGGCCCCGGAGTCGTCGAGTCGGCCCACGCGAACATGCCCATCGTGCCCATCTCGGCAATCAGCACCCGTTACAACATCACCCTCGAAGTGACCGATGCGCCAGGCGTTCTCGCCAACATCGCCTCCGTCTTCTCCACGCACGGTGTTTCTGTCGAAAGCCTCGAGCAGAAGACCGTCGGTGTCGAAGTGCCGACCGCTACGCTAGTAATCGGCACACACGTGGGCATCGAAGCCGATCTCGCGGCCACGGTGGATGCGCTCGCAGCATCGCCCGTCGTCGAAAGAGTGTCCGGAGTTCTTCGAGTGGAGGGTTTGTAATGGCACGACAGTGGCGTGGCTTGCTGCACGAATACGCAGACCGACTCAACATCACGTCAGCAACGCCCATCATCACTCTCGGCGAGGGTGGAACCCCACTCATTCCCGCGCCGGCCCTGTCTGAGCGCACCGGGGCAAAGGTGTACGTCAAGTTCGAGGGCATGAACCCGACTGGGTCCTTCAAGGACCGCGGAATGACGATGGCAATCTCGAAGGCCGTCGAAGCGGGAGCAAAAGCTGTCATTTGTGCCTCGACCGGCAACACGTCGGCGTCCGCCGCGGCCTACGCCGCCTATGCCGGAATCACCGCAGCGGTTCTCGTGCCAGAGGGCAAGATTTCGATGGGCAAGTTGAGCCAAGCCGTCGCCCACAACGCACAGATTTTGCAGTTGCAGGGAAACTTCGACGACTGCCTCGACATCGCTCGTGACCTCGCCGAAAATTACCCCGTGCACCTCGTCAACTCGGTCAACAACGACCGCATCGAGGGCCAGAAGACAGCCGCGTACGAGATCGTCGAAGTTCTCGGCCGCGCTCCCGACTTCCACTTCATTCCGGTCGGCAACGCCGGAAACTACACCGCGTATCACCGCGGTTATCGCGAAGAAATCACGCGCGGTGCAACTCACGTGCTTCCTCGCATGTTTGGTTTCCAGGCAGCGGGTTCTGCACCCCTCGTCAACGGCGCTCCAGTTCTCAAGCCGGAAACACTCGCCACCGCCATCCGCATCGGCAAGCCAGCATCGTGGGACCTCGCGATTGCCGCGAAAGAAGATTCGAACGGTTACTTCGGAGCGATCACCGACGAGGGAATCCTCGCAGCCCAGCGAATCCTGTCGGCTGACGTCGGCGTCTTTGTTGAGCCGGCATCGGCTATCTCTGTCGCCGGACTTCTCGAGCGTGCTGAAGCCGGAGCGATTCCCAAGGGCTCTGTGTGTGTTCTCACCGTCACCGGCCACGGGCTCAAAGACCCGCAGTATGCACTCAAGCGACCTGACGGAACTGAAGTTTCACCTGAAGTTGTTGCCGTGAACACCGCTGAAATTGCGTCCGTCCTCGGACTGGCGAAAGTGAAGTAATGGCGAAAACAGTTCCCGTCGGCGTGGCCGCTCACGTCAAGGTGCCAGCGACAACGGCAAATCTTGGACCAGGATTCGACACGCTCGGACTAGCTCTCTCGTTGTACGACGAGCTCACAGCAACTGTTGTCGCGGGCTCCACCATTCGACTCACCATTCACGGCGTTGGGGAAGGCGAAGTCCCAACAGACGAGACCAACCTCGTTGCGCAAGCGCTCGTCGCAACATTCACGAAGTTTGGCGTATCGGTGCCGGGGCTCGAACTCGTGTGCCACAACCGCGTTCCACAGGGCAGAGGAATGGGTTCGTCTTCAGCCGCCATTGTCGGCGGGATCATGCTTGCGAAGGGTTTGCTCGACGGCGTCGCCGAGATCAGCTCGCAGGAGCTCCTCGACATCGCCACCGATCTGGAAGGACACCCAGACAACGTCGCACCAGCTCTCTTCGGCGGCCTGTCCATCGCATGGACTACTCCGGAAGGGCCGAAGCACAAGAAGCTCATTGTTCACCGCGGTGTGTCTCTGCTCGTTGCGGTTCCCCGTCACAGCACCATGAGCACGAAAGTTGCGAGAAGCCTTCAGCCAAAAAACGTTCCCCACGAAGACGCCATCTTCAACGTCTCGCGGTCGGCGCTGCTCATTGCCGCACTGATTCAGAGCCCTGAGTTGTTGCACGCAGCCACGGAGGACAAACTCCATCAGGAATACCGTGCTGAGGCAATGCCGGCGACAAACGACCTAATCCACTCGCTGCGGGATGCTGGTTTCGCCGCCGTTGTGTCAGGAGCCGGACCTTCTGTCCTCGTCCTGACAGACGATCCCGTCGAGCGGAAGCGCGCGGCTGACCTCATCGAAGCAGGCGGCTCAGACGAATGGGAATGTCTCATGCTCGCGGTCGACTTCAAGGGTGCTACAGTTGTAACACTGCCCGATGGTTCCGGTCTCTAACCGAAATCCGAGCAGGTTCCACTTCTCTTCATC
>WLES01000118.1 GCA_009704155.1 Actinomycetota bacterium
GTTCACGCCTACACAGCAGACCAGAACCTCCAAGACGGACCTCACAGCGATTTGCGCCGCGCCCGTGCTGCTGCAATCAACATCGTTCCGTCGTCAACCGGTGCTGCAAAAGCAATCGGGCTTGTGCTCCCTGAGCTCAAGGGGAAACTTGACGGATACGCGCTCCGCGTTCCTGTTCCAACCGGATCGATCACTGACCTTACAGTCGTTTCGAAGGTAGAAGTTACCGAGGATCAAATCAAGGCAGCGTACAAGAAGGCTGCTGATGGTTACCTCAAGGGAATCCTCATGTATACCGAGGACCCGCTCGTCTCAAGTGACATCGTTACCGACGCTCACTCGTCAATTTTCGACGCAGGGCTCATCAAGGTAATTGGTGGAACGACTGTCAAGCTTGCGTCCTGGTACGACAACGAATGGGGATACTCGAACAGGCTCGTCGACCTCACAGAGTACGTCGCAGAACACCTGTAATGCCGCTTCGCACCCTTGACTCGCTCAGTTTCTCCAGCGGAGATAGAATTCTGCTTCGCTGCGATTTCAACGTTCCGATCCGTGACGGCGTCATCACCGACGATGGTCGTATTCGGGCTTCTCTGCCAACAATCGAGACACTCCGCGGACGCGGCGCTGCCATTGTGATCGCATCCCACCTCGGTCGTCCAGACGGTACAGTGTTATCCGAGTTCTCACTCCGTCCGGTTGCGTCTCGGCTCGGAAAACTACTCGGCACGTCTGTCGGCTTCGCCACTGACACAGTTGGACCAGACGCACAAAAGAAGCGCTCCGCGCTCCAGGCCGGTGAGATTCTCGTCCTAGAAAACGTGAGGTTTGACTCGCGAGAAACCTCGGAAGTCGATTCTGAACGGCTCGAGATGGCGACACAACTTGTCGAGGGAACTGTTGGATTCGTCTCAGACGGGTTCGGTGTCGTCCACCGTCACCAAGCGAGTGTCTTCGACACCGCGCGTCTGGTGCCGAGCGTCGCGGGGGAATTGATCTCGGCGGAGTTGGGTGTCCTCGACCGACTCACCTCACACGTTGACCGGCCTTACACGGTGGTTCTCGGAGGATCGAAGGTCTCTGACAAACTCGGCGTCATCGACAACCTGATCTCCAAAGTCGACCGAATTCTCATCGGTGGCGGGATGGCCTTCACATTCCTTGCAGCGCAGGGTCACAAGGTTGGTTCCTCACTGTGTGAGGTAGACCAGTTTGACACGGTGAACGAGTACTTGTCCCGTGCAGAAGCACTCGGTGTCGAATTCGTCCTCCCAACCGACATCGTTGTCGCCGAAAAGTTTGCCGCCGACGCGCAACACGTTGCAATCGGCGCAAGTGGGATTGAGGACTCCGTGCTCGGCGCGGACGTCATGGGTCTCGACATCGGCCCAGAGTCGGCCGCACGATTTGCTGAGCTCATCGAATCATCTCGCACTGTTTTTTGGAACGGCCCCATGGGCGTCTTTGAAATGCCTGCGTTCGCAGAAGGAACACGGGTAATTGCACGCGCACTCACGCAGATGAGCGGTCTCAGCGTTGTCGGTGGCGGAGATTCCGCTGCCGCTGTTCGCGCATTAGGGTTCGCCGATGCAGATTTTGGACACATCTCAACCGGAGGCGGTGCAAGCCTCGAGTTCCTCGAAGGTAAACGGCTCCCAGGACTGGAGGTACTCGGATGGTAGAACGTCGGCCACTTATCGCCGGAAACTGGAAGATGAACTTCGACCACCTGCGGTCTATTGCGTTCGTGCAGAAGCTTGCGTGGACACTCAAGGACGCGAAGTATTCGGCCGGCCAGGTCGAAGTTGCGGTATTCCCGCCGTTCACGGATATCCGATCGGTGCAGACCACCATCGAATCCGACCGGATGGAGTTCGCTTTCGGCGCGCAAGACCTCTCACCCCACGACTCTGGCGCACACACTGGCGACATCTCAGGTGAATTCCTCGCAAAGCTCGGCTGCACGTATGTGATTGTTGGACACTCGGAACGCCGCATGGACCACCACGAGGACGACGAGCTAGTTGCCGCCAAAACCCGAGCAGCGCTCCTTCACGGACTTGTCCCTGTCGTATGCGTGGGGGAGACCACTGAAGATCGAGAAGCACACGGCGCAAGTGCAGTACCTGTTGCCCAGCTTCGTGTTGTTCTAGAATCCATCGCGAAGGACTCGGACATCGTTGTTGCGTACGAGCCTGTTTGGGCCATTGGTTCTGGGCAAGCGGCAACCCCGAAAGAGGCTCAAGAGGTGTGCTCAGCTCTCCGTGAGGAAATAGCTGCCGTGATGGGAAACGATGCGGCTGAACGAACCCGTGTTCTCTACGGAGGTAGCGTCAAGTCCCAAAACATCGCCTCGTTCATGCGAGAAGCAGACGTGGACGGCGCACTTGTTGGTGGCGCAAGTCTCGATGTCGACGAGTTTTCTCGCATTGTTCAGTTTCCCAAGCACATCATCGCGTAAACTGGAAGAAATCGTTAGGACACCATGGATATTCTCTACATCGTCGTGCAGGTCGTACTGGCCATCACGAGTATTCTCTTGACCCTCACGGTTCTTCTTCACCGTGGTCGCGGTGGTGGACTCTCTGACATGTTCGGTGGCGGAGTATCGTCAAACCTTGGGTCGAGCGGTGTCGCTGAGCGAAACCTCAACCGCCTTACGATCATCATTGCTGTTATCTGGGTTCTTTCGGTTGTCACGATTGGCCTCTTCACTCGTTTCGATCTGATCTAGGAGTCCCAGATGGCTGGCGGAAGTGCAATTCGCGGAACTCGCGTTGGAAGTGGCCCGATGGGCGAACAGGACCACGGTAACCACGCAGAACGTATCGCAGTGTCCTACTGGGATGCTGAAGGCAACGAGACTGTCCGTCACTATGCGGCAGATGTACCGGCCGACCAGATTCCAGAGATTATCGATTCTCCAACGACCGGGCTCCCCGCTGGGCGCAATCAAGCAAGCCCGCCTCAAGTGGTGAAGACGGAACCATACAAGACACACCTGGCTTACGTTAAGGAACGTCGGACTGAGACGGAAGCGCAAGACATTCTCGCGGAGGCTGTCGATCGCCTGCGCACAACCGGTCGCCCTTACTAGCGTTTCTTATTGCAGTTTGCTCGCCGCGGATGCGTCGACGTAAATCGTTGTAGCCTGCAGTCCATTGAGGAGAGTCGCCGGGACATCCGGTGTCGGCTTCCCAGTCATCACGCGAGCGATTGGCGCTGCTTTGTCCTCGCCGGCGGCGATCAGCCACACGTGAGTCCCCGCATTCAATGCGCTGAACGTTAATGACAAGCGTTTGGTCGGTGGTTTAGGGGAATTGTTGATTGCAACGGCGAAATCGCCGTCCTCGCCGTGGTTGTGGCTGGGGAACAGGCTTGCAACATGGCCGTCGTGGCCCATTCCGTTGAGGACCAGAGCGAACTTCGGCGACCCGTGAAA
>WLES01000119.1 GCA_009704155.1 Actinomycetota bacterium
CGGGTCCCGGTTCACAGTCAGCAATCGCGGCTGGTTGCGTCACGATTGCCGTCCCCATGCACATTCCCATGCCGGAGAACGAGAACTACACACTCTGGCACACGCTTGTTGGTCGAGACGCAAGCCACATCGCGGAGGTTTTCGCTAAGGCCCAGCGTTGAGCCGACCCCACCGAGGACCGTTTCAGTGGGGCGATCGCGTTCAGCTGACCGACGCGAAGGGTCGCCACACCACCGTTTCCCTCGTCGCTGGCGGTGAGGGTCACACCCACCACGGAGTGTTGACCCACGAATCACTCATCGGCGTGCCGGAAGGGACCGTTGTAACCAACTCGCACGGTATCGACTACCTTGTGTTCCGCCCGCTACTCGACGATTTCGCGATGTCCATGCCTCGCGGTGCGGCGATCGTGTATCCGAAGGATGCGGCGCACATCGTGACGTTCGGAGACATTTTTCCGGGAGCAGTCGTTGTTGAGGCCGGTATTGGATCCGGTGCGCTCACGCTGTCCCTGCTGCGCGCAGTGGGCACGTCCGGTTCGGTGACGAGCTTCGAGCGCCGGGAAGAGTTCGCAGAGATCGCCGGTGCCAATATTGAATCGTTCTTTGGAGAGATACCGGCCAATCACCGAATTGTTGTTGGAGATCTGGTGACGGAACTCCCCGGTCAGTTCGGGAGCGATTCCGTGGACCGAGTAGTCCTCGACATGCTCGCACCGTGGGAGTGCGTTGACGCAGTTGGTGACGTGCTCGTCGCAGGGGGAGTCCTCGTGTGTTATGTCGCCACCGTCACTCAGATGTCCCGCACAGCCGAGGCACTTAAGTCGCACGGTGGGTACACCAACGTCGAACACTTTGAGACGATTGTTCGCGGCTGGCACGTCGACGGCCTCGCCGTGCGTCCAGACCACCGCATGGTTGCCCACACCGGATTCCTCATCACCGCTCGCCGATTGTCTCCGGGAGTAGTTCCTCCCACGACGCGTCGAAACAAGCCAGAGTTTGACGACGCTGACGTCGAAGCGTGGACACCGGGTGCTGTCGGGCAACGTGAGGTTTCGGCGAAACGACTCCGTCGTGCCGTGCGCGATGCGTCCGCAGTCCGCGACGCGGGCACTCCGCTCAGCGAATAGAATTCAACTGTCGAAAGAGGTTGTCGTGCGTCCCGTAATCCGTTTGCTTGCTTCGGCGAGCGCCACCCTCATCGCAGCAGCAACACTGACGGGTTGTGCCATCACGCCGGAGTGTTCGCCAGCGATTGCCTCGGGGAGCGCGTCTCTCGTCAACGCCGACGGACAGTTCGGTACGCAACCGACGGTCGATTTCCCGACGCCTCTCGTTGCGGAGACCCCCTCTGTCGCAACGATGTCTGATGGCGTTGGTCGTGAAGCTCAACACGGTGATTTTGTCGATTTTGAGGCCGTTGTCGTCACAGGGAAAGACATCACGCAGTTGACTGCCACTGCTTACGAAGTTGGCAACGAACAACGCGTTCAACTGGCGCCTGAGTCGAGCCTTCTCAACGATGCACTTCTCTGCCAGCAGGCTGGCTCTCGTTTTGCCCTCACGGGAACACTCACCGAAGTTTTCGGTGAAGTGTCAGCAGAGGGAGTTACTCCCAACGCGACGGTTGTCGTTGTCGTTGATGTAATTGGTGTGTATCCGGGTAAGGCGTGGGGAACGCCACAGCTCGCAAAGGACGGACTGCCGGCGGTCACATCCGCTCCAGACGGGCGTCCGGGTGTCGCGATGCCCTACAGTGCAGCACCAGCAGATTTGACTATCTCAACGTTGTCTCGAGGAGACGGGCTCGTCGTCACCGAAGGACAGACCGTCGTCGCTCACTACATGGGTCTCCTCTGGGACGGTGTCGTGTTCGACAGCTCGTGGGAACAGAACCGTCCGGCCAATCTTGTCGCTCAGAGTTTCATCGAGAACGACGGTGTCGGCGTGATCCCCGGCTTCGCGAAAGCCCTAATTGGTCAAACCGTCGGTTCGAGGGTTGTCGTGTCAATCCCAGCGTCTGAGGGCTACCCGGTCGACCAGTGGCCGTCGTCAATCCCGCTCGGGGCAACGATTGTGTTCGTTGTCGACATCCTCGGCGTCAAATAGGTGCGCGACTCGATATCGAATTCTGAGGTCTGTTCGCGTTTGCCGTTTAGGGTGAGAGGGTGAACATTCGGATTGACAAACCCGTGCCGGCTGAAGAGCGCACCTACTGCCTTCTGCTTGCGTTGATCTCGGAGCCGTACGGACTCAGTAAGGCGATGATTTACAAGTCAGTTCGTGGTTACCGCGAAGACTTTTTGAGCAGTGGCGTGACAGACGCACTGGAGAAGAAGTTCGAACGCGACAAGCGCGAACTGCGCTCAATGGGAATCCCGTTGATGACGAGCAACCATGAAAACCCGGCTGACCAGGTCTATTCGATCTCGGAGTCCGATTACGAACAACTGAGTTTCACCGACGCAGAGATCTCTCTTCTCACCGCCGCGAGCGCCGTGTGGAGCGAAAGCGCATTGTCTTCAGATGCTCGCGAATTGAAGATTCGCTTACTTGCCAACGACGTTGCGACGGTTGCCCACCTCGAAGCACACGCCCCTCGAATCGAAACTCGTGATGCCTCGTACCCATCGATAGCCAACGCACTCGAATCGAACAGTCGGATCGCTTTCAACTACCTCAAGCCTGGGCAGTTCAAGCCGGAAAAGCGAGTTGTTTCGCCGCTCGCGCTCGTCAACTACGACGGTCGCTGGCACCTCCTTGCCCACGACTACGAGCGAGACGCCGAGCGCACGTTCCTGCTTCGCCGAATTGTGGGAGAAGTGCAGGATGTTCGCGTGAAGGAGTCAGACCCACCGGCCGTTGACCCTCGCCCACGAGCAGGAAACGAACTGATCGTGCACCTCAACGAACTGTGGAGGTCGTTGACGGCCACCGTTCGTGTCGCTCCACAGACAAAAGCTGCGGTTTCACTCGCGAACCGGAAAGACACGGTTGTTGACGGCGACGTCTACACCGTCCACTATCTTGACGAAGCGGTTTTTGCTGACGAGCTGTGTGAGTACGGTGTCGAAGCGATCGTCCTCGAACCACAAAGCCTCAGAGATGCAGTCATCTCACGCCTCGAGCGATTGGCGGACGACCATGGCTAGGCCAACAGGAGAGTCAGCCCGCGACAAGCTCAACATCTTCCTCGCGATTGTTCCCTTCATGCTGTCGCGAAAAGAGTCGTCCGTGACTGAAATGGCCGAGCACTTCGGAGTCCGCCCCTCAATTGTCAAGGCCGCCGTCTCCGCAATCGGGTGCGATGGTGGTGCCGGCGAGGCGCGCCACGGATTCAACAATGAGCTTTTCAACATCGACTGGGACCTGTTCCTTGACGACGAAACAGTCATTCTGA
>WLES01000012.1 GCA_009704155.1 Actinomycetota bacterium
AACGTGTTTGCGGGGGTGAAGGGGCTGAGTTTGGCGCGAAACAGCATTTCTGCTCGGTACACATTGCCGATTCCCGCGACGATCTTCTGGTTCATCAGTCCTCGACCGATCGGGGTTGAGGTCTTCCTGCACCGAGCAAGGAATCGTTCCTCGCCGCGCTTATCAACGAGCGGATCGGGGCCGAGTTCACTGCGGGCGAGTTCGACACCAGACGAGCTGAGCACTTCACAGACTGTTGGACCCCGAAGATCGGCTACGGCGTCGGCTGTGAGGATTCGAACTCGAACCTGCCCGATGGGTTCCGGCGGGAAATCGACGGGCGTTCCGCCGTGTTGCTCCGACTCCCCCATCCGCAACCGGGTGCGACGGGGTGCCCCAATCGACGCAAGGGATGCCTCGTGTTCACCGACGACCGTGCCGCGCATATTCGTTTGACCGATTCGCCCGCTGCTGGTGAGCGCCGTCGAATCGAGCTCAACGTTTCCCGCGAAATCCCACGCACCGTAAATTCCGAGGTGTACGTGGAGCGAGTCGCCGCTGTCAAACGCAACAAAAAGGTGCTTGCCAACGGCGTACGCGTCGGTGATAACGTGTCCGTCGAGCAGGACGCAGTCGCCGAATCGGCCCTGCGGGCTTGTCACAGCGGCCGTGTGCCCAACAAAATGCTGCCGAAACTGCGCCGCAATGCGGTGAACGGAATGACCCTCGGGCATACCTAGTCGATATCGAAACCGGCGATACCGCCTGTTGTTTCAAACTCCAGCAATTGGGCGATTCGCCTCGCGTGGCGTTCGTCGCCCGGATACGGGGTGGTGATGAACAGTTCAATGAACCGCAAAACCTCTTCTGTCGAGTGCTGCCTCGCGCCGATGGCACAAACATTGGCATTGTTGTGCTCTCGAGCCAACCTCGCTGTCGCTTCTGACCACACGAGCGCTGCCCTCACGCCGACAACTTTGTTGGCCGCAATCTGCTCGCCGTTGCCGCTTCCGCCAAATACAACTCCGAGCGCGTCGACGCCGTTTTGTTCGTCTGAGCGAACACCCTTCGCCGCGTTGATGCAAAAACTGGGGTAATCATCGAGCGGGTCAAACGTTCTCGGCCCATGGTCAACGACCTCATGCCCACGATCTTCAAGAAACGCAGCAATTTCCCGACTCAAATCCAAACCGGCGTGATCAGTGGCCAAATGGATTCGCATAACGCAAGTCTATGCAATCACCAAAATTATCCTGTAGCCTTAGCACAGCAACTTTTGTCCTTTGGTGTGCAACGACGGAGGAATATGTCAACGCCAGTTTTCAAGCGGTCTGTTAGAGGGTACGACGTCAGTGAAGTCGACTCTCTCCTCGCCGACCTCGTAGCCAAGCGCGAAGGGCTGGAATCAGAGCTCGCTGAGTCAACCCGTTCCGTCCAGCGCATGGTCCGCGAACTCTCCGAGGTAAAGCGCAACAAGCCGTCCTTCGCTGAACTCGGTAGCGCGTTCGAAGAGACACTGCGTCTCGCTGAGAACCAGTCAGAGAAGATGATTCAGGACGGCAAGAACGAAGCCGACGCCCTTCTCAACCAGGCTCGAATCCGCGTTGCAGAGCTTGCCGAATCCGCTGACCGCGACGCATCGCAGATTGTGTACGAAGCTCAGGCGATGTCGGAAGACCTCAAAATCACCAACGAGCGCGACATTGCCCTCGAGCGTCAGCGCATCGCCGACGAGCGGGCCAAGATTGAGACCATTACAGCCCGTGCCGAGCGTGCAGCAGCATCAATGCTTGGTGAAGCTGAGCGTCAGGTTGCGCAATCCCGAACCGAATCGCAGCGAGCAGCGCAACAGCTCGTTGACGAAGCGAACGAAATCCTCCGCATTACCAATGAAATGAAGGTCAACACAGAGGACCGACTTCAAGAGGAACTCAACGAAGCGCAGCGGTCTGCCACCTCGGCACACGATGAAGCCGACCGATACGCCGGTCAGGCTCACGAGCAGGCCGACCGTTTTGTCGAGACCGCCATCGAGCGCGCCGCCGACATGACCCGCGATGCCGATCTGCACCTCCAGTCAGCTCACGACCGCGTCAACGAAATCCTGGAGAGCGCGAAGTCATACGCTGACCGCATCCTCGCCCAGGCGATTGGTCGCGCTCGTGAAATTTCGACAGAAGCCGAATCGCTCCTCGACTCTTACTTCACTGACGCCGAAGGGCGAATCGACGAGACCCGTCGCCAGAAGTCGGCTCTTGCAGACTTCACGCACAAACAGCGCCTCATCACCAACTCGCTCGGTGGAGTGAAAACCAACAGCTTGCCCAACAACGCCCCACAACCCGTCGTGGTTGATGTCGCCGAGGAAACGGAATAGGTCATGGCAAACGAAACTTCCACCGCTAAGACACTCCGTAAGGTTGTCGGCGGTTACGAACAGTCCGAGATCAACGTCTACCTCGGGCGCCTCGAGCGTGAGATTGAAGACCGTTCGGCAAAGCTTCAAGAAATCAAAGAGGAAGTGCGCCGCACTCAAGCGCAGATCGATCTCGCCGGAAAAGAACGGCCTTCCTTCAGTGAACTCGGTGGCGCTTTCGAAGAAGCCCTCCGCATGGCTGAGGACCAGTCCGCAAAGCTTGTCAGCGAAGCGCTGACCGAATCCACCCGCACGATCGGTGAAGCAAACGCGCGTGCCCGTGCGCTCATCGAAGCTGCTGAACTCAAGTACAACGCTCAGGTCAACGAAGCAACTTCTGAAGCCCAGAAGATCACGTTGCTCGTTGAACAAGAAGTTGCCCGCGCAAAGTCCGAAGTTGCCGAAATTCTCAACCAGCTCGCAATCGAACGCTCGCGCGTCGAACGCGAAGCCGGGCAGCTCGTCGCTGACGCTGAACGGACCATTGCCGAGAACGCCAAGGTCGCGTCTCGTGAGATGGAAAAAGAGAAGCGCGATGCGATCGAAGCAGCCCGCGAAGCGAAGGAATACCGCACCCGCACCGAATTCGAACTCCGTCAGCGTGAAGAAGATGTTCGCAACGACATTCGCAACCTCGAACTTGAATCTGACGCCTACGCGAAGCGAATCTTCGCCGAAGCCGATCAGCACACCGAGGACTCGATTGAGTCAGCAGCGGAGATCTCGCGCGAAGCCGAGGAATACGTTCGCACCGCACGCGAGCGCGCCGAAGAAATTGTCCGCGACGCTGAAGAGAAATCGGTCGTTGTTCGCGCCGATGCAGAATCTGCAGCTGAGCGAATCTCCGGTGAATCGGCAGCATTCGTGGGTGAATTCACCGACACGCTCGAACGACGAATCAACTCGGCTCGTGAGCAAATGGAGAGCATGAGCTTCCTCGCGCACAACCTCAAGATGGTCGTCAACGGCTTCGACCTCGGCCAGATTTCAACTTCGGTTAAGACGTCAGCGATCGGCGAGACTGTCGCAGCTGAAATCGTCGAAGACTAGACCTTCGACGACATCTCGAAAGCCCGCTTCGGCGGGTTTTCGACTTTCACGCCCGAATAGACTGGGGACGCAAACACGACCGAAGGAAACCCTGTGCCTGGAGAGAATCTCACCCGAAGTGAAGCAGTAGAGCGTGCCGCGATTGTCACGACAGAGTCGTACGTCGTTTCCGTGGACCTGACGGGCTCGGACACGGTCTTTCGCTCGCACACCACGGTGACTTTCGGTGCCACTGCGGGGGCGTCGACATTCATCGACGCGTTGACGGCAACAGTGCACTCAATCACGCTCAATGGCGACGAGCTCGATGTGGCAGCCGTTTCCGACGGTGTTCGAATTCAGCTCGACAACCTTGCAGCCAACAACGTGCTCGTCGTCGACGCTGACATGTTCTACACGAACACCGGCGAAGGACTCCACCGCTTCGTTGACCCAGCAGACGGCAAGGCTTATGTCTACTCGCAGTTCGAGGTGCCAGACTCGCGTCGGGTGTTCCCCGTATTCGAGCAACCAGACCTCAAAGCAACCTTCGACTTCACGGTCGTCGCACCATCCAACTGGGTTGTTGTGTCCAACTCCCCTACACCGGAGCCGATCGTAACCGGCGGAGCAAAGAAGTGGGTCTTCCCGCAGACTCCCCGAATTTCCTCGTACATCACAGCTATCGTGGCAGGGCCTTACGTTTCTGTTCACGATTCCCTCACCTCGAGTGACGGGCGCACAATTCCGCTCGGGATCTATGTGCGACAGTCACTCGCCGAGTACCTCGACTCTGACTACATTTTCGACATCACCAAGAAGGGGTTCGTGTACTTCGAACGTGAGTTCGGCTTTCCTTACCCGTTCGCTAAATACGACCAGCTCTTCGTCCCCGAGTTTAACGCTGGTGCAATGGAAAACGCTGGCTGCGTCACGTTCACCGAGGTTTATGTCTTCCGCTCAAAGGTGACGGATGCAATCCGCGAACGACGTGTCGTCACGATTCTTCACGAACTCGCGCACATGTGGTTTGGCGACCTCGTCACCATGAAGTGGTGGAACGACCTGTGGCTCAACGAATCGTTCGCCGAGTGGGCATCAACGATCGCAACGGCTGAGGCCACGGAGTGGACCCACGCGTGGGCGACCTTCCAGGCGATGGAGAAGTCGTGGGCATACCGCCAAGACCAACTGCCGTCGACCCACCCGATTGTCGCAACGATCAATGACCTTGAAGACGTTCAGGTCAACTTCGACGGAATCACCTACGCGAAGGGTGGTTCTGTGCTCAAACAGCTCGTTGCCTATGTTGGACGAGAAGCTTTCTTCTCAGGTGTTTCTGCCTATTTCCGAGCTAACGCGTGGAAGAACGCCGAACTCGCCGACCTCCTCCGCGAACTGGAAAAAACCAGCGGACGCGAACTCACGTCGTGGAGCGCGAAGTGGTTGGAAACTGCTGGTGTAAACACACTCAAGCCCGAGATCGACACAGACGACGATGGTGTCATTACCCGGTTCGACATTGTTCAGACCGCGGCCGAGGATTACCCCACCATCCGACCGCACCGCCTCGCCGTTGGGTTCTACTCGACGCAGGGCTCGTACCTCGAACGCACCCACCGCGTCGAACTCGACGTCGACGGTGAACGCACGAGTGTCTCAGAGCTCGTTGGGCTCACACGGCCAGAGCTCATACTCGTCAACGACGATGACCTCGCCTACGCCAAGGTGCGATTGGATGACGAGTCACTGACAACGGCGATCTCGCAACTCGCAAACATCGCCGACCCGCTTGCGCGAGCGCTGGTGTGGGGAAGTGCGTGGGATGCGACGCGGGATGGCGAAATGGCACCGAGCGCTTATGTCGACCTCGTGCTCCACAACATCGAGACCGAGACTGAATCTACAACGATTCGCACGACCCTCGCCCAGGTGTCGACGGTTGCCCGCATGTACGTTGCCCCAGTACGTCGTGGCGAAACCCTGCGTCGCATCGCCGACACGATGCTGACCTTCGCGGAACGGGCTGAAGCCGGCTCTGACGCTCAGTTCCAGTTCCTTCGCACGTTCGCGGCAATCGCCTCGACGACCGAACACGGCGAAGTGCTCCGCTCGATTCGCTCGGGCGACCGAAGCATCGATGGAATCACTGTCGACACCGACCTTGACTGGGACCTGCTCGAAGGGATGGTGCTTGCCGGAGTTGCATTCGAAGCCGACATTGATTTCGCGCTCGCTGCTGACAACACCGCGAACGGGGCTCAAGCGGCCGCCAGACTTCGTGCAACAATCCCGACACCTGAGGGAAAGCGCGCGGTCTTCGAACTCCTGCGTGACGATGCATCGGTTCCGAACGCACTCGTGGATCACTCGACGCGTGGCTTCCTTCACGTCAACGACGCATCCGTGTTCGAACCGCTCGTCAATGACTACTTTGCAGCGATTGAAAACATCTGGGAAAGCCGGACCTACAAAATTGCAGAGTACTTCGCAGAAGGCCTTTACCCCGTTGTTCTCGCAACCAAGGGTCTCGCGAAGACGACCACCGATTGGCTTGACGCTCACCCCGACGCGCCGTCGGCCCTCCGTCGACTGGTGACAGAAGGCCTCGCCGGTGTTGAACGAGCGTTGTCGAACCAAGCGCGCGACGCAAAGAACTGACGATGGACGTCAGCGTGATGTTCGACTTTTCAACCTGGGACGCATTTATTGCCGACAATTTGACGGTGATACGCGTTGTCTTCATTGTCCTTGGCGCCCTCGTCGCGAGGGCACTACTGCGGTCTGCTACGAAGAGGATTATTGTGAACGTCGTCAGCGGCGCGAAACGCGCTTCGGGTGGCACCCAGCCGCGTGACTCGGTGAACGCCAACGCTCGAATCGTCCAACGCACTAGAACTCTCGGTTCAGTGCTTGGAACGCTCATCAACTGGGTGATGGGAGTTGTCGCGACAATCCTCGTCCTGAGTGAACTTGGTTTCGAAGTTACTGCGATTGTCGCTGGCGCCGGCATCCTTGGTGCAGGCCTGGCGCTTGGCGCCCAAGACATCGTGCGCGACATCCTCAACGGAATCTTCATGGTGTTTGAAGATCAAATCGGTGTCGGCGACAAAGTCAACGTTGGAGACGCCGAGGGTGTTGTAGAAGAAGTCACCATCCGAATAACGAAGATTCGCGACTCAAAAGGCACTCTCTGGTTTGTGCGAAACGGACAGATTCAACGGGTTGCGTCGAAATCGCACCCCAAGCGATGACTGACACCTTCTTCTCTCGAATCGGCGGGCACGAGACATTCGACAGGCTTGTCCGGCACTTCTACGAGGGCGTGAAGAGCGACCCCGTGCTACGACCGATGTATCCCGATGACGATCTCGAGGGAGCAGTGTGGCGACTCACCGCATTTCTCGAACAGTATTGGGGCGGGCCTGGAACCTATTCAGAGCAACGGGGTCACCCGCGCCTTCGAATGCGCCACGCTGAGTTTGCCGTCACCCCAGACGCTCGGGATCGTTGGCTTCAGCACATGTCGGCCGCAGTCGATGCGCTAGAGCTTTCGCCGATGGACCACGCCGAGCTGACCGACTATCTTGAGCGTGCAGCACACGCAATGGTCAACACCTTCGACGGTCCGGTGACAGACGACGGTGACTCCCGCAGTTCGCTACTGTAGCGGGTCGTCGTCGAGAATCACGGGGGTTCGCTTCGCAACAACGACACCCCGTTGGCTCGAGACCTGAACCCACGGGTCTCTGACGGAAACCGACATCGTCTCGTCCCCAATAAAGCCGAGCGTGACCGCGGCAAAGGCAACGCCGGCGGGAATACCGATATCAGAACTCATGTTGGATCCCCACACCTGTGAGCGAATCGACCTGACGAGTCGCTCCTCGGCCTCTGCGGGCAGTGCCTTCGTCACCTCACGAATACCGTCGCTCGCAACCTTGTCGAGGTCTTTCGACGCGAGCTTGCCGGTGGTTTCCCAGCCGTCTCGTGTTGGGAGAGCGACAGTCCACCTGACTGATGGTGCGGTCGCGGGAAGCGTCACGGATGAGCCGGCTTCGGTCGACGTCGCGGCGGCTAGCCGAGCGCGCAGTGACTCGGCCGGCACAACGACATCGAAGGTTGACGGTGTCGCAAGGCTGAATCCGCGCATCCCGAGAACCGTCGGAGTTGTATCGCTCAATCCTCGTGGGCTGAGCACCTGCACCCACACCGCGAGAACGTTTCCCTCAGCAACCAGCCGGACAGACTTGTTCTCGATCTGTTCAGCTCGGCCAACGAACGTGTCAAAGTCGCGAACCGATTCGGCATCGGTCAGTGTAATGGTGTAATTCGCAGTCATGCTCGGCCTAGTCGCGAGTGAGCTTGCGATACGCGGAGCGGTGCGGCTTTGCGGCCTCTGGACCGAGTCGTTCAATCTTGTTCGTCTCATACGCTTCGAAGTTGCCCTCAAACCAATACCAGTTGGCCGGGTCCTCTTCAGTTCCTTCATAGGAAAGAATGTGCGTTGCGATGCGGTCGAGGAACCAGCGATCGTGGGTAATCACCACGGCGCAGCCAGGGAATTCGAGAAGCGCGTTTTCCAGCGAAGACAGGGTCTCAACATCAAGGTCGTTGGTCGGCTCGTCGAGAAGTAGGAGGTTCCCGCCCTGTTTCAGCGTGAGTGCAAGGTTGAGGCGGTTGCGCTCTCCACCCGAGAGGATTCCGGCTTTCTTTTGCTGGTCTGGGCCCTTGAAGCCGAACGACGAGACGTATGCTCGGGACGGGATCTCGACATTGCCGACCTGGATGATGTCGAGTCCTTCCGAGACCACTTCCCACAGGGTCTTGGACGAATCAATTCCAGCTCGTGACTGGTCGACATAGGAAATCTTGACCGTCTCGCCGACCTTGAGCACACCGGAATCGAGCGGCTCCATGCCGACGATTGTCTTGAAGAGCGTCGACTTACCCACACCGTTCGGGCCGATGATTCCGACGATGCCGTTTCGAGGGAGTGAGAATGAGAGGTTGTCGATGAGGATTCTCTCACCGAATCCCTTCTTGACATTGTTCGCTTCGAGGACGACCGCACCGAGTCGTGGGCCTGGTGGAATCTGAAGCTCTTCGAAGTCGAGCTTCTTGGTGCGCTCGGCTTCAGTCGCCATTTCTTCGTAACGTGCGAGACGGGCCTTTGACTTTGCCTGGCGACCCTTTGCGTTCGAACGAACCCATTCGAGCTCCTCAGCCAGTCGCTTCGACAGCTTGGCGTCTTTCTTACCCTGTATTTCGAGTCGCTCCGACTTCTTCTCGAGGTAGGTCGAATAGTTTCCCTCGTAAGGGTAAAGGCGGCCGCGATCGACTTCGGCAATCCACTGAGCTACGTGATCGAGGAAGTACCGGTCGTGAGTAATCGCGATGACTGCACCGGGGTACTTCGAAAGATGCTGCTCGAGCCAGAGCACGCTTTCGGCATCGAGGTGGTTGGTCGGCTCGTCGAGGAGTAGCAGGTCGGGTTTTTCGAGGAGCAGTTTGCAGAGGGCTACTCGGCGCTTCTCACCACCCGACAGCACGTTGACAGCTGAATCAGAAGGTGGGCAACGAAGAGCGTCCATGGCTTGCTCAAGTTGCGAATCAAGGTCCCACGCGTCGGCGTGATCGATTGCCTCTTGGAGCTCGCCCATCTCGGCAAGCAGTGCGTCAAAATCGGCGTCCGGCTCGCTCATGAGCATAGAAATTTCGTTGAAGCGTTGAATCTTGTCGTACATACCGCGCACGCCGTCTTGGACGTTTTCAAGAACTGAGCGGGTTTCGTCGAGCTCTGGCTCTTGCATCAAGATTCCCACGGTGTAGCCCTGCGACAGTGTCGCTTCCCCGTTTGACGGGGTGTCGAGCCCCGCCATGATCTTGATGATTGTCGACTTTCCAGCACCGTTGGGGCCGACCATACCGATCTTGGCACCGGGGAAGAACGACATCGTCACGTCGTCAAGAATCAGCTTGTCACCGACCGTTTTGCGGGCGTTGATCATGGTGTAAATGAACTCGGCCATGGATTACCAATCAATCTTTCGCTTTTCGCCAATGAGGCAGCCGCCAGAGCCGAGCGCCGATTCGACGGTTGAGCTAAAACTCATGTCCAACATTCGCTGACCAATGAGGCATGACGTTCCAAACTGAACAGAGATAACGATTTGGTCGGCCGGTTGCCCTGTGCCTGAGATTGATGGGGTGAGCTGCATTGCTGCCTTGTCAAAACCAACCACGACAAGGGAATCAAGCATCACTCGGCCAGGGTCTGGGCTTGGATAAAGCGACGCCTTGCCGAGCGCCCAATCGAACAACGGCTTGTTGTCAATCGCCGTGCCACCCGCGACGTAATCGGGTTGCGGCCCAAACGGGTCAACGCTGACCGACGGGGTCGGAGTCGGCGTCGCACTTGGTGTTGGCGCTGCCGGCGGGGCGCACGCTGAAAGTGCGAGAACTGCGACTAAAGATGCCGCACCGGCGAACAATCGAACCTTCAACACAACACCCCTGACAGTGGCTGGACAACCCCCCAAGTCTAAACGGAATTGGGGGGCTCTCCGCCTACAGCGCGACGGGTTCTGGCTCGACCGTCTCAGTCACCTCGTCAACGTCGATGGGAAGGGAAGCCGAGTCGACGCTTCCGGCTGTTCGCGTGAATTGCGCGGTTCCCCAAAACAGATCGTGTCCAATCGTCTCGGCCTCAATCTCCACGGTGGTTCCCGTTCGGTCATCCGTCTGCCAGTCCCGGACCCGCACACGACCGGTGACGACGATTCGGTCGCCTTTGCTCAGTGACGGCACGGCGTTGATGGCGAGCTGACGAAACGACGTGATGGTGTACCAGTTCGTCGATGCGTCGACCCACTTCTCGGCGGTTTTGTCGAATCGCCGCTGCGACGATGCGAGGCGGAAACTCGTGATGGGTAATCCCTCGCTCGTGACAACGTGTCGGGGTGTTGTGGCGATGAGTCCCGTAATGGTGATGGTGTCGCTCATGGTGTTCTCCTGTTCTCTAGTGGCGAGCGCCGGAGCCGCGTCGATGACGTTCCGGCGCTCGATTAGAGAATCCCGCAGGAGCGGACTCCGTGGGGCGGCACGGACCAAATCTGTGGAGAAGTGTCGAAAACGATTGTTTGTGAGCTACACCGTGAGGTACTTCGCGAACCCGGCGCGAACCTTGTTGACTTTCGGTACAGCTACGGCGAGGCAGTAGCCCTGAGTGGGGTTCTTCGCGAAAAAGTTCTGGTGATAGTCCTCAGCCGGGTAGAACACGGTGAAGTCGACAACCTGAGTGACGACTCCGCCACCCCAGTTGTCTTCAGCGCGGGCAAGCGCCGCGTCAAATTGCTCCCTCTGGACCGAATCGAGCGGAAACATTGCCGAGCGATATTGCGTTCCAATGTCGTTTCCCTGCCGGTTCAACTGGCGCGGATCATGCATTGTGAAGAACGCATCGAGGATAACCTCGGCCGGGATGACATCCTCGTCAAAAGTCACGGAGACAGCCTCGGCGTGGCCAGTAGAGCCCGAGCAGACATCGTCATAGGTCGGAAACTCGGTCTCGCCGCCCGCGTAACCAGAAACGACTTCGGTGACACCGTTGAGGACTCGATAGGCCGCATCGAGGCACCAGAAGCATCCACCGGCGAGATAGAAAGTTGTCATGCGGTTAGTCTACGTCTGCCCGATACGCTTAGAGCATGGCGTACGAAGCTCATCCAGACCGATATGAATCGATTCCCTATGCCCGCTGCGGGCGAAGTGGAATCCAGCTGCCACGAGTGTCGCTCGGGCTCTGGAACAACTTTGGTGACGACCGCGATCGCGGTGTGCAACGCGACATCGTCCTCCGCGCTTTCGACCAGGGTGTGACCCACATCGATCTCGCCAACAATTACGGCCCGCCTCCCGGAGCGGCCGAGCGCGTTTTCGGGGAGATTCTCACGTCTGATCTTGCGCCGTATCGCGACGAGCTGATTATCTCGAGCAAGGCCGGCTTCGATATGTGGGCCGGCCCCTACGGCGAGTGGGGTTCGCGCAAGTATCTGCTCGCCTCGCTCGACCAGAGCCTCTCCCGAATGGGTCTCGACTACGTCGACATCTTCTATTCGCACCGATTCGACCCAGACACGCCACTTGAAGAAACCATGGGTGCTCTCGCCACAGCTGTGAACTCGGGCCGAGCGCTGTATGCGGGAATCTCGAACTACGACGAGGATCAGACTCGACGAGCACACGCCATCTTGAAGGACATGGGAGTCCCGCTCCTCATCCACCAACCCCGTTACAACTTCTTCGATCGTCGCCCT
>WLES01000120.1 GCA_009704155.1 Actinomycetota bacterium
CACGACCTGCGCGAAGGCGACGGCCCATCCGCGGCGTCCGTCACGCGCGCCGATGGTGCAGTTTGCCGCCGCGTCTACGTCGAATCAAAAACTGCGCAGGCTCGACGCTTCCACTATTGGAAACTGCGCGACGGGAGAATTCAATTCTCGCGCGTCGCCCTGCACGACGACTTCACCCCGTGAACGGCTGTGCGCCAGAGTAAAGTGGTGCGCATGGTGCACACAACGGGGCCTGCGCCCTCATTCGGACTGAACGCTGCTGGACAACCGGTGTTTACACCCGGCTCAGACGGAACCTTTAGTGGCGAAACACGAACAGAGCACGACTCTCTCGGTTCGCTGGAGGTCCCGGAAGACGCGTACTGGGGAATCCACACCGCCCGAGCACTCACCAACTTTCCCATCACTCGCCGCGCACTCTCCAACTACCCTGACCTCATCCGAGCGCTCGCCCGCGTCAAGCACGCCGCAGCCCTCGCCAACAAAGAAATCGGTGTTCTCGACCCCGCCAAAGCCGACCTCATCATCGAAGTCTGTGAAGAAATCTACGACGGCGCTCTCCACAACGAGTTCGTTCTCGGAGTCCTCCAGGGTGGCGCCGGAACGTCGACCAACATGTGCACCAACGAGATCATCGCCAACCGTTGCCTCGAAAAAATGGGCTACAGCAAGGGCGACTACGAACACATGCACCCCATCGACGATGTCAATCGCTCGCAATCGACAAACGACGCATACCCCACCTCGGTCAAACTCGCGATGGTCTTGGGGCTGCAGCGCCTTCTCGTCGAACATGAGTTGTTGACTCAGGCGTTCCGCAACAAGGGAGCCGAATTCCACGACGTCGTCAAGATCGGGCGCACCCAAATGCAAGACGCTGTGCCCATGACGCTCGGCCAGGAATTCAATTCGTTCGGTACAACGCTGTCTGAAGACCACGATCGCCTGTCAGAGATCATCCCGTGGCTGTGCGAGACGAACCTCGGTGCGACAGCCATCGGAACCGGAATCACCGCCGACCCCAGTTACGCGAAAGCAGCAGCCAAGCACCTCGCTGCCATCACGGGGCTCCCCATCGTGACGGCCCCCGACCTCATCGAAGCAACGAGCGACACGGGAATCTTCATGACCGTGTCAGGAACCCTCAAGCGCGCGGCGGTCAAGATTTCCAAGATCTGTAACGACCTCAGGCTGTTGTCCTCCGGCCCGCAGGCAGGATTCGGCGAAATCAACCTGCCCGCCCGCCAAGCCGGATCGAGCATCATGCCGGGGAAGGTGAACCCCGTCATCCCCGAGGTTGTCAACCAGGTTGCCTTCACTGTCATCGGCGCCGACGCGACCGTCACCGCCGCGGTCGAAGCTGGGCAGTTGCAGCTCAACGCTTTCGAGCCGGTTATCGCCTCAAGCATCCTGCAGTCAATCGCCTGGATGACAAACTCGTTCCGCACGCTTCGGCTGAACTGTGTCGATGGCATCACCGCCAACCGCGACCGCTTGGCCGCGATGGTGGCGTCGAGCGTTGGCGTGATTACCGCACTCATCCCTGTTATTGGTTACGAAGAGGCGGCCAAGCTCGCCAAGTCGGCACTCGCAACGGGCACACCGATCCGCGACCTCGTTGTTGAGGCTGGGCTGATGTCATTCGACGAGGTCGACGCAGCACTATCGCCGGACAAACTCACCAACTCAGAGTCCTAATCGGCGAGGGGGCCCCGCGACTAGGGCGAATGCGCGCAATCTGCTAAGGTTGTGAAGTTGCCGTGAATCGGCCGCGGATTGAGAGAGTTCAACCACACGGGTTGGGCGCCGCGCAGCGAACCGAAGGGACTGAACAATGGCACTTGATCTTGCTATCAAGAACGAAATCATCAAAGAGTATGCAACTCACGAGGGTGACACCGGTTCGCCCGAGGTTCAGGTTGCAATGCTCACCAAGCGCATCAAGGATTTGACCGAGCACCTCAAGGAGCACAAGCACGACCACCACTCGCGTCGTGGCCTGCTTCTCCTCGTCGGTCGTCGTCGTCGTCTTCTCGGTTACCTTTCGGGAATCGACATCAACCGTTACCGTGCACTCATCGAGCGCCTCGGTATTCGTCGCTAAGTCTTCACTCGAAAAGGTCCGGTTCGCCGGGCCTTTTCGCATTTCCGGGCAAAAACACCGCTCGTCTGTTACCCTTTAAGTGAGCACGGCGCATAAGCGTTGGTTATCGGTGGTAATTTCCCGAACTTCTCGGTCGGTGGATTTCTACTGGTGGCCAGCTAGCCCGGACTCCCAAGGGGGAGTGTGCGCTATTTATGTTGGCTGTTTGCTCGAAGGTAAACCAGCACCCATACGGGGTGTTGGTCTGTATGTAGAGGAGTGAGACCTAATGGAAGGTCCCGAAATCAAGTTTGCCGAGGCCGTTATCGATAACGGTAAGTTCGGCAAGCGCGTGGTCCGTTTTGAAACGGGCCGTTTGGCGCAGCAGGCACAGGGTGCCGTTGCCGCCTATCTCGACGATGAAACAATGCTGCTCAGCGCGACAAGCGCCAGCAAGCAGCCGCGTGAAGGATTCGATTTCTTCCCGCTCACCGTTGATGTAGAAGAGCGTTCATATGCAGCCGGAAAAATCCCCGGTTCGTTCTTCCGTCGCGAAGGTCGCCCGTCGACCGAAGCGATTCTCGTGTGTCGTCTGATCGACCGCCCGTTGCGTCCGTCGTTCGTCGACGGTCTTCGCAACGAGGTCCAGATCGTCATCACCGTTCTCTCGATTGCACCGGGTGAGTTCTATGACGCACTCGCAATCAACGCCGCCAGCGCATCGACTCAGATTTCGGGTCTCCCGTTCTCTGGCCCGATCGCCGGTGTTCGCATGGTTCTCATCGATGGCCACTGGGTCGCGTTCCCGACCGTTTCGCAGGTTGCCGAGGCCGTGTTTGACCTCGTCGTCGCCGGTCGCGTCATCAAGAACAAGGACGGCTCGGAAGATGTCGCCATCATGATGGTTGAAGCTGAGGCGACCGAAGGGTCGTGGAACCTCATCCAGGCTGGCGGAATCAAGCCCAACGAAGACATCGTCTCGCAGGGTCTCGAAGCGTCGAAGGTGTTCATCACCGAACTCGTTCGCGCCCAGGAGAAGCTCGCTGCTCAGTCGGCGAAGGAAATCCAGGCGTACCCCGTTTTCTCCGACTACTCGGACGAGACACTCGCCGCCGTCAAAGCACTCGCCCACGACGAGCTCGTCACGGTGTACCAGATCGCCGACAAGGTGTCACGTCAGAGCGCTGACGACGCACTCAAGGAGACCGTCAAGGCTGCAATCGCCGCCCAGGTCACCGCTGGCGACCTGCCCGCCGAGGCTGTCGCTCAGGTTTCTGCAGCGTACAAGTCCGTCACGAAGAAGGTTGTTCGCAACC
>WLES01000121.1 GCA_009704155.1 Actinomycetota bacterium
GCTGTCGACCTACTTTCCCGTTATTGCGGTCGTCTCAATTCTTGGACTTGTTGTGGCAGCACTTGGCGCGAGACTGCTTTTTCGCGAGCGGTTCGCCACCGCGGTTTCTACGGCTGTCAGCGCGAGTTATATGAACGCCAACTTCGTCGGCATCCCGCTCGCCACCTATGTTCTCGGGGATGCGGCGCTATCAACGCCAGTGATGCTCTTTCAGCTACTTGTTGTCAGTCCGATTGTTTTGGCAATCTTTGATTTCGCACAAAGCGGAAAAGTCACCGTCTCGACGGTACTTCTCCAACCACTCCGAAATCCGATCATCGTCGCAAGTGTCGCCGGTGCGATTGTCGGTATTTCGGGGGTGACTGTTCCGTTTGTCATCGGCGAGCCTCTCCGATTATTGGGTGCTGCTGCCGTGCCGCTAGCACTGCTGTTGCTCGGAATGACGTTCCACGGGGACGGGGTGCTCGCCACCGGAAATCGCGGCCCCGTTGTGTGGGCAACGCTCGTCAAACTGTTCATCATGCCCGTCGCGGGGTGGTGGCTGGCCACCTTCGTTTTCCAGTTGAGCGCAGAAACGGTGTGGATCGTTGTCTTGTTGCTTTTGCTTCCGACAGGGTTCAACGCGCAAAACTACGCGATGAGATACGGACTATCCGACAGAACAGCCAGGGACACAATTGCGCTCACAACTCTGCTGGCCTTCCCGATGATGCTTATTGCCGCAGCGCTGTTGACACCGAACTAGTCACCAAAACATCGGCCGGTCGTCATCATCTGCGCCGGAGTCGGCGAGTTCCACAACGACGGGCACGTGGTCGCTCGGCTGTTCACCTTTGCGCTGATCCCGGTCGATGAAGGCATCCTCGATTCCGTCCCGGAATTCGGCAGACCCGAGAATGAAATCAATTCGCAATCCTTCGTCGCGAGGGAAAGCAAGGTTCTTGTAATCCCAGTAGGTGAATCCGTTCGGCACGGTCGGTCGAACACAATCGAACAATCCCATTGACTCGAACTCTGCAAACGACTCGCGCTCAATCGGTGAGATGTGCGTCGATTGGCCAGGAATCATCCGCGGGTCACCGCAGTCCTGGTCAAACGGTGCGATGTTGAAATCACCCATGAGGGCGAGCTTGCGGTGAGTGGCCATTTCCGTTGCCGTTGCAGTTCGAAGCGCCTTCAGCCACCGCAATTTGTAGTCAAGGTGAGGGTCGTCGAGCGAACGTCCATTGGGGACATACAGACTCCAGAGTCGAACTCCCGCGACGGTTGCACCGATCGCACGTGCTTCGAGCGGAGGCTCCCCGACCCCGTCGTGGTCCTTCTGAAAACCGGGCATGCCTTCGAAACCCACGGAGATGTCGGAGAAGCCGAGCCGGGACACGAGCGCGACACCGTTCCACTGGTTGAGCCCGTGGTGGGCTACCTCGTACCCGAGCTCAGTGAGTGCTGACTCTGGGAACTGGTCATCGCGACATTTTGTCTCTTGAAGGGCAAGAACATCAACGTCGGAGGCGGTCAACCACTCGGCAACCCGATCGATTCTGGTCCGAATCGAGTTGATGTTCCAGGTTGCAATGCGCACGATTGCGAGTTTAGGCGGTCGGATAGGATGACGGAGTGACCGACGCCCGCTCGCGACTCGCCCAACTCATCCGTGACAACGCGGTGTTTTTCGGTGATTTCACACTCACGAGCGGGGCAAAAGCGACGTATTACATCGACCTTCGGAAGGTCAGCCTCGATCACCGCGTCGCGCCGTTGATCGGGGACGTCATGGTTGATCTCATTGCTGAAATCCCCGACATTTCGGCAGTTGGTGGACTGACGATGGGCGCCGACCCGATCGCGTCAGCCGTTTTGCACCGCGGAGTTGTCGCAGGCAAGACTTACGATGCGTTTGTTGTTCGCAAAGAGCCGAAAGACCACGGCCGCGGCAAACAGGTCGAAGGCCCCGACCTCGAGGGCAAACGAGTCGTTGTTCTCGAAGATACGTCGACGACGGGTGGCTCGCCACTTGCTGCGGCGAAAGCACTGGAAAAGGTCGGCGCAATCGTTGTGGCGGTTGCGGTGGTGGTTGATCGAAACACGGGTGCGCGTGAGGTAATTGAAGCAGCCGGATATCAGTACGTGGCCGCACTGGGACTGGAAGAACTGGGACTCGAATGAACAACGACGAACCTCGCGACGACGATTCTCGCGACGACGATTCTCGCGACGACTCGGACTGGCTGTCCGATGCTTTCGATCGCGCACGGCGCGGAGATAACGGAACCGCCCCGGAGGCTAATCGTCCTGCGACCAACCCTCTAGGCGGTCCCGCGACAGGCGAGACACCACCGACGGACGAGCCCATTCAGCGAAACGAGCTCGATCTCGATTTTGAAACGGAAGCTAGTGTGCCGGCCGGCGCGTTCACTCCGGTCGTTGATTTTGGTGACGTGAACGACTTGCCGACCGGGGACGCGGTTGACCCCAACGAGCCAGCCCCCGATCCCCTCGCGGTGTTTACGTCACTAGACCAACAGGTCAATCACGTTGAGGCGTTGCCGACCGAGTCGATGGATGTTCTTGAAACACCACCCTCTGAAACGGAAACCGTCGACCCGACCCCGACCGCCGGCATCGATGGCCTTGACGCGCTGTTCAGTGACGACAAGTTTTCCGAGGGGACGACTCGGATTATTGCCCCTCAAGAACCCACCGTTGTCGTCGCGACCGTTCCGGCCGAGGCGCAGGGTGCGGACGCCGCACCCGCGAAGAAGCGATTCACGGTCAACCCCAAGGCGTTGCTCATTGTTGGTTTCAGCGTCGGGGGCATTCTCCTTGCAGTGTCCGGCTTCGTCGTTGGCCGAGTGTTGAGTGTCCCGGCGCCCGTTCCGACTCCCGTCGAAACCACGGCAGCCCCCGTCACTGAAATGCAGTTGCCGGGTGATTACGCGTGGTCTGAGCTGTTCGGCGGGGAGTGCATCGACCCATACCCTGGCGCGTGGGCAGAAGAATTCACCGTGGTGGCCTGCGACGAACCCCATGCTGCGCAGCTCGTCGCTGTTGGAGATCTCAGCGAACTCGAGGGCTCAACCTATCCGGGTGACGATGTGATTAGTCCGCTGGTGTCTGCCGAGTGCCAAAAACAGGGAGTTCTCGACCTTGCGGTCGCGAGCGCGTACCCCAACATGGAGGTGTCGTTCGCGCACGCCGCAAACGAAGACGATTGGGATGCGGGGAACACGTCGTTCTTCTGTTTCGTCAGCCTTGCCGACGGGTCGGACATCACGGGAAGCGTGAAGGCAGAACCGGTTACGGAGTAGGCGGCGGTGCGGAGATAACATCGAGACGCTGCTCGATGAGTGCGATTGAATCCGCTGAACTGTCAATGAGGACGCACGAGCGACC
>WLES01000122.1 GCA_009704155.1 Actinomycetota bacterium
AACGTGTTGTTCATCGTTGCCGGTGCGTTTGCCGGGCTTGAAGAAATCATTTCCCAGCGGGTTGGCCGACACGGAATCGGGTTTGGCGCACAGCTTCACTCGAAGCGCGACGAACAAACTTTGTTCGCAGAGGTCCAGCCGGAAGACCTGCACAAGTTCGGGCTCATCCCCGAATTCATCGGGCGCTTGCCCATCGTGGCCTCCGTGCTGCCTCTCGATCGCGGTGCGCTGATCGACATTCTTACGGGTCCTCGCAACGCGCTCGTCAAGCAGTATCAAAAGATGTTCGACCTCGACGGTGTGGCACTCGAATTCGAAACAGACGCACTGCACGCCATCGCCGACCTCGCCGTTGCCCGCGGAACAGGCGCGCGCGGACTTCGCGCCATTCTTGAAGACGTCCTCGGGCCGATCATGTTCGAGGTGCCATCCTCTGACACCATCGAAAAGGTCATCGTCACGAAGGGCGCCGTTCTCGATGGCGAACAGCCGACCATGATTGAGCGTCGCGCCGAAAAATCTGCGTGACCTTTCACACAGGGTTCGGACGCGATTGAGGGACGTCTGATAAACTTTGGTCAAAGGTTCCACCCCGCCAGTAAGAGCCCCTGGGCTCTGCCGAAAGGCCAGGCGGGGTGGTCAATTTAACGACAGTGTTGTTGCAGCCTGGTTGCGTGGGAGCAAACTAAACCACGTTGCATCGCCCATCTCCAGTAGCCGAAACATTGCCCACGCATACAGATCTGCGCGTTGTCCGTTCACGTCGTGACTTACTGCGCGAAAGGCTATTGCGAAGTCTCGGCCACGCTGCCTTAGTTCAGGCTTCACGCGTTTGAGGAATGCGTTGCGTTGCCGAGCTGTCAACGCCGAGTCGAAAAGCAACACAAGTTTCTGTCGTTTGGCGGTGGCGATTGCCGTGGCCCTTTTCGAGAGTTCGAGACCGAGGTGTGCGTAGAGTGACGCCGGGCTTCTGTACTTTTCTTCCAGGCTGTGTTTGTCGACCGACACCGTAATGATGAAACAGTTGTGCGAGGGGGAACACAAACCACCGATGACGCGATGACGAGTCCCGTTCGAGTTCTCGGATGCATGGAACGGAACTTGACTGCTCAAGCCACGCGCCAAGAACTCGTAGGTGAGTTGAGAGAGTCCATGCGCACACTCGAGGGGAGTCTGGGTGATGAGCGCTGACATCACAAAGTGGCGAGTGCCACGTGTCGAAAAATCGAAATTTCCTGACTCATCAATGAAAACAAAAACGGGTTGGTCAGCGTTGGCTCTCACGCCCCAAGCGTCACACATCGACAAACCGGTCAATGCGGTTTGTCAACAGGTTGGGCGACTTAGTCAGATAGTTCGTACGTCACCCAGCGGGCGCGAGATGCAAGTTTGTCGTAAACACGCTGAGCGGTGAGGTTGTCATCGGTGGTGATCCACGAAATTGTGCCGCCACCGTGCGCGTCAGCGTAGGCGCGAAGGGCCCCGATGAGCGCGGTGCCGACTCCGAGTCCGCGGGCCGCTGGTGTCGTGAACAAGTCATCGAGATACCAGGCCGGACCGCCCGTGAAGGTGTCAGAGTGCTGGCGAAGGTGAGCAAACCCGACTAGCTCTCCGTCGACCTCGGCAACCCACGCGTTGTGCGGGTGTTTCGGGTCCATCAACCAACCCCACACCGTTTCCATCTGGGGCTCGGTGAATTCGGTTTGGTAAAACACACCGTACGCGGTGAAGAGCGCGACCCACTCGTCGTGGTCGCCTGCGGCGATGGGGCGAATAGTGGCGGCCATTACTCCGGAACCTCACCAAGTTCGATTGACAAGACGGCAACCTCAGTTCCTTCGATGATGTCCAGATTATCAATTCGACCAACAGCGGCCAGGTCATCCGACGCGTCGTTGAGAAGTGCGGGTCCGCTGACGACGGCCTTCGTGACGGGAGTCTTCTGCGAAGCTTTTGCCTCCGTCTTTGCTCCACGGATTCCGACGAGTGCTACACCGCACAGGTCAAGCAAGCCGTTCGATTCGCCGGTCACGGGAATTCCGTCCACGGTCGGCCATGGCGCGACGTGAATCGAGCCGTCGTGCGTCCAGCGCCACACTTCTTCCGTTGCGAACGGGATGACGGGTGCGAGAAGGCGCAAGAACACGTTGATTGCCAACCGGAGGGCTGCAACCGCGCTGGCTTGCTCGGCCCCACCGCCCTCTCGATAGGCGCGCTCTTTGACGAGTTCGAGGTAATCATCGGGGAATGTCCAGAAGAACTGTTCCGTTACCTCGAGCGCGCGAGCGTGATCGAAGTTGTCGTAGGACTCGGTTGCCGCGCGAACAACGCTCGCCAATCGGCGAAGCATGTCAATGTCGAGCGCTTCCGTGACCTCGGCGCCATCGGTGTGGGGGAACGAGTAGACGAACTTGGCGGCGTTGAGAACCTTGATGGCGAGTCGTCGACCGATCTTGATTTGCTTGGGGTTCTCCGGGTCGAATGCCGCATCCGTTCCAAGCCTGCTCGACGCGGCCCAGTAGCGAACCGCATCGGATCCGTGCTCGTCGAGCATTCCCTGGGGCGTGACAACGTTGCCCTTCGACTTCGACATCTTCTTGCGGTCGGGGTCAACAATGAACCCAGAGATGCCCGCGTTCTCCCACGGTGTCTGACCGTGTTCGAGTTCGGCGCGAAGGACAGTCGAGAACAACCACGTGCGAATGATGTCTTGGCCCTGCGAACGAAGCGAATAGGGGAACACGAGGTTCCACAGTTCGTCGTCTTCAGCCCACTTGCCCGCAATTTGCGGGGTCAGCGACGATGTCGCCCACGTGTCCATGACGTCGACTTCGCCGATGAAACCGCCAGCAACTCCACGCTGATCCTCGGAGTAACCGGGTGCGGCTTGCGACGACGGGTCGACCGGCAATTGGTCCTCACGGGGAACGATCGGGGAGTCAAACACGGGGTTTCCCTCGGAATCGAGCGGATACCAGACGGGGATCGGCACGCCGAAGAAGCGCTGTCGCGAAATGAGCCAGTCACCGTTGAGACCGCCGACCCAGTTCTCGTAACGAACGCGCATGAAGTCAGGGTGGAACGCGATGTCTTTGCCTCGGCCGATGAGTCGTTCGCGGAGGTCCTCGTTCTTTGCCCCGTTGGTGATGTACCACTGGCGAGTGGTGACAATCTCGAGGGGCTTGTCGCCCTTTTCGAAGAACTTGACGGGGTGAGTGATGGGTCGAGGGTCGCCGAGAAGATCGCCCGATTCGGTCAACATCTCAACGATTCGTGCCTTAGCCGAGAAGACCGTCTTTCCGGCGAGCTCAGCGTAGAGCGCCTTCTGCTCGTCCGA
>WLES01000123.1 GCA_009704155.1 Actinomycetota bacterium
CACTTGCGACGATGATCGGATTACGGAGTGGCTGGAGAAGCACCGTCGAGAGGGTAACTTTTCCGCTTTGTGCGAAATCAAAGATTGCCAAAACAATCGGACTGACAACGAGTAGCTGAAAGAGCATCACTGGCGTTGATAGCGCGGCATCCCCGAGAACATAGGTGGCGAGCGGGATGCCGACGAAGTTGGCGTTCATGTAACTCGCGCTGACAGCCGTAGAAACCGCCGTGGTGAACCGCTCGCGAAAAAGCAGTCTTGCGCCAAGTGCTGCCACAACAAGTCCAAGAATTGAGACGACCGCAATAACGGGAAAGTAGGTCGACAGCAACGTTCCAACATCCGCCGTTGACAGTGCCGTGAAGAACAGCGCCGGCGTTGCAATGAAGAACGTCAGGCGGTGGGTGAGTGAAACAGCTGACTCATCGAGAAACCCAGTTCGACGGAGCAAGAAACCGGCAACGGCAATAATCCCAATGACGGCATACCCGTTCGCGACGTTCCACACGCGACCAGTATGGTGCATGGCTCAATCAGTGCAGTTGAGTTAATAACATAAGGTTTAAAATCATCTATTATTATGTTGAAGTAGTCGCCAACCTGAAAGGAATTCGTTTCATGAAGAAAGCACTATCGCGTACCGCGATCGGCGCCGCTGTAGCTGTGGCACTCGCGTTCGGCGCTTCGCCTGCGCAGGCGCTTGTCGATGTAGACAACACCAACGAGATTTGGGAGGTTTGTGATGCTTCCGACGGTTCAGTAACATGGACCCTTTCCGGAGTGACTGCAGGTGACTTACTGGTTTACCACTTCCAGGAGTTCACCACGGTCAGCGACTACAGCACTGCTTACCTGCCAACGTCCATTCAGGCAGGTGCCGCGGCCGACGGGCCTCTCACTATCTCCGTCGCTGATGCGGCGGCGCTCGCGACACAAGCGGGAATCACCGAGTGGCCTATAGAGATGATCGCTGTTGTTTACCCCTCGGGTACCACTGATTTCAACTATGAAACAAACAACACCATTTTGGGAAGCAGCTACGCAGCATTCGGGATAAAATACATAGTTGCCACCACCAGCTATGAAGCCTGCCCGAAGCCTGCCGCCGCGGAAGCACCCCTCCCCGACACGGGAGCCAACAGCTCCCTCATTGGCGCCTTTTCAGGTATCGCGGCGGGCCTGCTGGTTGCCGGCGCTCTTGCGCTCCGTGCGGTGCGTCGGCGCTCGGTGCTCGACTAAGTTCACACGCAAAACCCCCACGCCTCGTCAGTGTGGGGGTTTTGTGCGTGGATTTGCTCGTGAAAAAGCGCCGACTCTTTCCAGTGAGGCTTTCCCGTCGCGCGGGATGCTAGCGAACGACCTCGGTGAGCGGCTTGCGCTCGCGGGGTGCCTCTTCGCGTTCCTTGAGCGGTTCCGGAAGCGCGGCAACGTCCCCGGCTTTGCCAACAGAGAAGACAACAACGACCTCCTGTGGCTCGTTCACGCCGAGTGCGACGGTGAGCGCATCGATGTCGAATCCGCCCATTTGGTGAACAGACAGGCCGTTAGCCTGCGCTTGCACACTGAAGTGTGCGACAGCTTGACCGAGGTCGTAGCGCGCATAGGCGTTCTGGCGGCCAGAGGCGGTCAACGTATTGGTAATCCCAACGACGAGCGCACCGGCGGCAGGGGCCCAATCCGCATTGAACCCGCTCAGTGTTTCGCTGATCTTCGCGTGAACGTCATCGCCGCGGTATCCAACAATGAAGCTCCACGGCTGAAGGTTGTTGGCAGACGGCGCCCAGCGGGCTGCTTCGAAAGCTGGGCCGAGGTCGTCCATGGTCAGAGTGGCGTCGCCGTCGTAAGCACGGGGGCTTCTGCGGCTGGCGAGGACGTCGAGGATGGGGTATTGGGTTTCAGCTGTATTAGTCATCATTACTCTCTGGGGTTGGGGTGTTGCTGGAAACAGTGAGTCCGTCGCCGTCTGGTGCTACATCCACTACAACGTGGTCACCGTCGGAAATATTCCCGGCGATCAGAGCGGTGGCAAGTCGGTCATCGATTTCTCGTTGCATGAGTCTGCGCAGCGGGCGCGCGCCATAAATTGGGTCATAGCCCCGTTCAGCGAGCCACAAACGCGCGGATGGAGTAACGCCGAGCGAAAGTCTGCGCTCTGCGAGACGCACGGTGACCCGATCAATGGTGATGTCGACAATCCGCTGGAGGTCGTCGCTCGTGAGCGGTGCGAAGATGACGATGTCGTCGAGTCGGTTGATGAACTCAGGCTTGAACGACTGGCGCACCGCCGCGTCGACCGCGATTTTCTTGTCTTCCCACGACATGTCTGGGTCGACGAGGTAACCCGACCCAAGGTTCGACGTGAGGACAAGGATTGTGTTTCGGAAGTCGACGGTTCGCCCCTGTCCATCGGTGAGACGGCCGTCGTCAAGGACCTGCAACAAAATGTCGAACACTTCGGGGTGAGCCTTTTCGACCTCGTCTAGCAAAATCACCGAATACGGGCGGCGGCGAACCGCTTCCGTCAACTGACCGCCCTCTTCGTAGCCAACGTAACCGGGAGGTGCGCCGATGAGTCGCGACACCGCAAACTTTTCGCTGTATTCGCTCATGTCAATGCGAACTAGCGCCTTCTCGTCGTCAAACATGTAATCGGCGAGGGTTTTCGCGAGTTCGGTCTTGCCAACACCGGTCGGACCGAGGAACAGGAACGACCCCGTTGGTCGGTTGGGGTCGGAGATTCCCGCGCGGCTTCGACGAACAGCGTCGGACACCGCCTTGACAGCGTCGAGTTGGCCGACGAGCCGCTTGCCGAGTTCGCGCTCGAGGTTGAGGAGTTTTTCCGATTCGCCCTGGGTGAGCTTGTCGACGGGAATTCCCGTCCATGCAGCGACAACCGCAGCGATGTCCTGCTCAGTAACCTGATCATTGACCATTCGCTCGCCAGATTGCTGGAAGGTTTCCGCCTCAACGATGCTCTTCTCGATTTGAGGAATCACCTCGTAGTTGAGCTTTGCCGCGCCTTCGTAGTTTCCTTCACGCATCGAACGGTCGAGGTCTATGCGCGCATCGTTGAGTTTCGTCTTGAGATCACCGACGCCCTGAAGAGCTGCCTTTTCGGTGTCCCAGCGCTTTTGCAGCGCTGCAAGTTCGGATCTTTTTGTTTCGAGGTCGTCGCGAAGTTTGGCGAGACGTTCGCGTGACGCGTCGTCTTTCTCCTTCTTGAGAGCAAGTTCTTCGATTGTGAGCCGGTCAACCTGGCGTTTGAGGTTATCGATTTCGATGGGGGACGATTCGATCTCCATTTTCAATCGGCTCGCCGCTTCGTCCATAAGGTC
>WLES01000124.1 GCA_009704155.1 Actinomycetota bacterium
AATCACGACAACCCAGACCGAATTGGGTGATTCATTCACCATCGACTACTACGGGCCTGAAGATGTTTCGCTTGCCGTGGTTCAAGGGTTCTACAGCGAAAACAACTTCTACGACCTCACGCCAACGAGACTGACGGGATTTGGAAGTGACGTAGACGATCCGAGCGTCAACCTCAGCGTCATTGTTGATGAGGAGGGATGGACAACCACGCCAACCCTCGCTGGAGTTCACGCGTCATACGAGGGAACAATCATCGACTTTATGTCGACGCTCGACGCTGTTGCAGGGTCCGTAATTGGCGCCGGTGACCCCATGACCAACACTGTGTTGCCGTTCGCCGTTGGAGTTTCGTGTGACGAGACCCTCACGAGTGGCGTATACACAGAAGAGCTCATCGGTGACCCGTATTACGGGATTGATGGTTTCCCTGTGGCGAGTGACTTTCAGTTTGCGGCCGCCCAGCCCGTCTTCCCCAATCACGTTGTCACGGGACCGCTGCGAATTCTGACGCAATCGGCAGTCACCGACGGAACTGAAGGAACGCTGCGTTTGCCGGAGGGTCTCGTGGGCCAGCTCGGCGACTTTACGCTCGAATCCGGCCTCGACCCCGAACTTAACCAACCGATTTCGATTCAAATGGTGACTGATTCAACAGAAATTCCCAACAACAACATGAGCGACTTGTGGTTCCAATTGGTCGCTGGTTCGGATACGGGCAGTAGCTACTCCTTCGAGCTTGAAGGACCCTACTCTCTAACGGACACAATGGCCTTCTCCATCTATGAGGAAGGCAGTGGCGGCATTGACGAAGGCGATTACATCGTGTTTATTTCAGTCGCTGGACGAAATGCTGAGGACGAACTCATTGGAAAAATGCTATTCGGTTCGGCGACATATTCGACGACAGACGGACTTGAGCTAACAAGCATTGACGTTCCGCTCTCGGGTGACGTCGAAGAAACGCCCGCACTGTCTGAGACTGGCGTTGACGCCACGACAATTGCAATCGGCGCTGGCGCGCTTCTCGCTGGTGGAGTTGCCCTTGGTGCGGTCGCCGCTGTGCGACGAGCACGCACCAAGAACTAGTTGGTTCAACAAAGAGGGGTCGGGCGAAAGCTCGGCCCTTCTTCTGTTAACTGACGATGGTGCCGTCGGAGCGGAACGAATCGGCAATCTCGCGCGTTACAGGAGTTCCTGGTCATCATCTCGTAAACTGGTTCGAGCAAATCTCGCATCGTCGAGTGAAGCTTCGAAAGGTAAAAATGTTTTCAAAGAAATTGGTAACTCTAGCGGGAATCGCCCTTCCAGTCGCACTCATCGCTGGTTGCGGTGAACTCATCGTCGCTGAGGACGGCGGTGCCGGCTCGTGCGATGGCTCGCCGTTCACAATTGCGGCAACGGCTTCAGAAGATGCCTCAACGTACACGATCGACTACACAGGCCCTTCAGATGTGTCACTTGTTCTTTCGCCCGGGTTCTACATTGATGAGCCCATTGATGGCGTTGCAGAGTTCTCGTCAATGGAAGACGTGCCTGCGGGTTCCAGTTATTTTGCGGCTACAACTAGTCTCGAGGACGCTGATTCGGCTTCAGTCTTGAAGTTCGACACAACCGATGAAGGCTGGACTACGAGCGGATCGGGCGCGACCACGACATACTCGTTCGAGGGTTCCTTCAGCACGCTCATCGGTGATTGGACGGAGCTAGAGCCACTGGCGCAGACAATTTTTCCCCACATTGTCGGTGTCGTTTGTGACGACGCATTCACTACCGCAGTCATTGTCGATGATTCTCCCAGCGTTAATGGATTCATTGACGACATCACCATCCAGGCAGCTGCAGAGCTAGTCCCAAGCCATGTCCTGTTGGACCCGTTTGAGATTTCTAGCCAGGAACCATTCGGCGACGGCTTCGCCGGCGAGGCACGATTCGCTGCAGGGAGCGCCTCAATCTTCGGTGACTTCGTACCCGGGGCAGTAATCGAGGGCGCAATGTTCCTTGACGACCCGTCAATCCCGAACAATTCGTTTATGGAGTTGTGGTTCCAGGCAATATCTCTTGAGGTTGGCGACGGTCCTCCTCCGTTTGAAATCATGTTTCCGGATGGGGTTTCTCTAGATGGCGACTTCCCCTTCACCATCGAACCCACGTCTGACAATCCAGCGGAAGCTCCTGAAGCAGGAAATTACCTTCTCTTCCTCTTGGTTGCAGATAACCCGAATGACCCGAGTGCAGTTCGCGTCGTCTTCATGAACACCTACTACGACCCCGAATCGGGAGTGACGTTCCTCGATCCACTTGGCGAACCCGTAAACCCGGGGGCACCCGACCTTGCTGACACCGGCGTTGACGCATCGGCAATCGGCATCGGCGCTGGCGCACTTCTCGCTGGCGGAGTTGCCCTTGGTGCAGTCGCCGCTGTGCGACGAGCACGCACCAAGAACTAGGGAGTTCAGTAAAGAGGGGTCGAGCGAAAGCTCCGCCCCTCTTATGTTAATTGACGATGGTGCCGTTCGCGCGAAACACGAACGTGTCCTCGACGAATTCGCCGCTGAGAGCGCGGGGCAACCATAGTTCGGCATCCGCCCACATTCGCTGGAAGGGAATGCGCTGGGTGGGGAACCAGCGTGGTGCGAGTTCATCACTCGCGCGGGGCGTCCCTGTCCACTGTCGGGCAACGAACCCGAAACTTCGCTGACTCCACTCTGGGCGATCCACGAACGGATAGGTGATGCAACTGATTGGAGTGAGGTCTTGTGGTGCAACAACCACGCCGAGTTCTTCCGCAACCTCGCGAACCGCCGCATCAACCGCGCTTTCCCCCGGCTCGAGTTTGCCGCCAGCACCCACGAATTTGCCCGCGCCCAACCCCGTCAGTTTTTCACCGAGCAAGATTTCGGTGCGGGTGCCGAAAAAAGTCCGACGGCTTCGCACCAGATAGACCACACACACGTCGTACACATATCCCACCGTACGCCCAGCGCAGCAGTAGTCTGGTGTTTGCCGCCGTCGCGCTGACGGCCTGAATTGTCAAGGACGACACATGAACGCCCTCTTCGAACCCGCAACAACCACGCGCACTGGCGCGAGGCCGATCCGGCTTGCTACCGTGCTTCGCCGCACTTTTGGCTTCCTCAACCTTGCTGCCGCAGCCGCCGTTGTTGTCGCGCTGTCGGTCAACATTTCTGACCGCCTTGTTCAAGGCATTTTCGACCCGAGCCACTACTTCCAGTACTTCACGATTCAGACGTGCCTCATTAACATCGTTGTTCTCACGATGGGTGGGCTGTTTGGTCTGATGAGCGATGTC
>WLES01000125.1 GCA_009704155.1 Actinomycetota bacterium
GACGAACAAGTCGTCAAAAGTTGACGGGCTTTACTACGTTGGCTCAGGCACAATCCCTGGAATCGGACTGCCAATGTGCATGATTTCAGCTGAAGTGCTTCTCAAGCGTCTTCGCGGCGACCACTCCGCAGGACCGCTGCCCGATAAGGCGATTTAGTGACCGGCCTGTATTTCGGGCTGCTCGTTTTCTCGATTATCGGCACCGTTCTCCTCGACTACCGACACAGGCTGGCGCTTTTCGTGGATCCGCGCCGCACGATTCTTGTTGTTGTGATGTCAGTCGTTTTCTTCCTCGCCTGGGACATCAATGGCGTCTCAAACGGGGTCTTTTTCAAAGGCGACAGCGATTTGCTCGTTGGTTGGGACGTCGCAACAGAAGTCCCGATTGAGGAGGTCTGTTTCTTGACTCTTCTGTCACACCTCGCGCTGATCGCTTTCCGTTTCTGGGACAGACGCCGATGAACACCACATATTTAGTGATGTCTGTTCCGTTCCTCGTGTTCGCCGTCGCGCTCACATCAATCGCATCCTGGAAATTTGGCCTGCGCGTGAAGTCTCTCGGCGTTCCGGTTGTTGTTCTCCTGATTGGCACTGCGGTTTTCGACAACCTCATCATCTGGTCGGGGCTCGTTGCGTACGACGAATCTCGAATCCTCGGAATTCGAATCGGCCTCGCGCCAATCGAAGATTTTCTTTACGCCATCACGGCCGCCATGGTTGCCGCCAGCTTCTGGAACATTCTTGGACGAAAGGGCCCGCGATGACACTCGCTCGAGTTCTCTTCGTGACATCCCGGCCGCTGTCGTGGGTCAACACCGCGTACCCGTTCGCCGTCGCGTACTTTGTGTCAACCGGACGCGTCGACCTCACTCTCGTCGTCGGAACCCTGTTCTTTCTCGTGCCATACAACCTCGCGATGTACGGAATCAATGACGTGTTCGATTACGAATCCGATCTCGTCAACCCGCGAAAGGGTGGAATCGAGGGAGCTGTTGTTGCCCCTCAGTTTCATCGGCCCATCCTGTGGGCCAGCTTCATTGCGTGTCTTCCTTTTGTTGCATTTCTCACAACAGTCGGTGACTGGGCGAGTACTGCGATTCTGGCGCTGTCACTGTTCGCGGTCGTTGCCTACTCGGTCAAGGGGCTTCGGTTCAAGGAGCTGCCGTTCCTCGACTCGATCACGTCGAGCTTCCACTTCGTCAGCCCAGCACTGTTTGGCATCGTGCTCGCGCACAGCGCGGTCAACACAGCACAGTCACTCGTGCTCACGGCGTTTTTCTTGTGGGGCGTCGGCTCACACGCGTTCGGCGCCGTTCAGGATGTTGTGTCAGACCGCAACGGCGGTATCCGTTCCATCGCAACTGTCATGGGAGCGGCGTGGACAGTTCGATTCGCGGTCGCGGCATACGGGCTGGCCGGCATCGCCCTTGCCCTAACCCCGGGAATTGTGCCGTGGCTGCCGCCAATCGCGTTTATCTACATCGCAGCGATCGCCCAGTGGTGGAGCGTCTCTGACGAGAACTGCGCCCTCGCAAATCGCGGTTGGAAACGACTGTTGGCACTCAACTTCGTCTCTGGTGCTGCCGTGACGATGGCGTTGATGGGTTAGCGCGCGATTGGCTTGACGCGCAACATCAAGAGAATGCCCACTGCCAACACGGCAACGATGCCGAGGATGCCCCAGTAGTCTTCACCGCCGAGTGTGACAAACATAGCGAACAGCGCGGGAGTGATAAATGAAATTGCTCGCCCTGTTGTTGCGTAGAGCCCGAACAGCTCACCTTCACCGCCAGCTGGAGCCAAATGCGCGATCAGCGATCGGCTTGCCGCCTGAGCTGGGCCAACGAACATCGTGAGAAGTAGCCCGAACACCCAGAAGACCATGGGGCCGCCATCGTGAAGAACAAACAACACCGTTCCGGAGATCACGAGCCCGGTCAGTGAGCCAATAATGACGCCCTTGGACGAGAAGCGGTCATCAAGCACACCACCCGCGAACACCCCGAGCCCAGCGAACAGGTTCCCGGCGATGGCGAAGAAGATGACTTCGGTGTCGGAGAGACCGAACACTTTTCCGGCGAGGATTCCGCCGAAGGTGAAGACGCCCACCAAACCGTCGCGGAACACCGCGCTAGCGAACAGGAAGTAGAAGGTGTTAGGGGCGTTCTTCCACAGGTCTGCGATCTTTCGGAAAACCTTGGCGTAGGACGCGAAGATTCCCAACTTGGCGTCGGGGTCCGCAGCCTTGTTTTCCGGAACAAACACGAGGACTGGAATTGCAAAAATCGCCGACCACACGGCCGCGAGGAGGGCGATGTAGCGGATGTTCATTCCCGCTTCGTCGGTTACGCCAAACCAGTGAGTGTCTCCGAGGATAAAGCCGAGGAGCGCCACGACAAGAACGACGATTCCACCAAAATAACCGAGTCCCCAGCCGAAGCCAGAGATTCTTCCCACGTTAGCTGGGGTTGAAATCTGCAAAAGCATGGCGTTGTAGTTGACGTTCGCCATTTCGTAGAACACCGTCGCGACGGTGATGAGGACGAGACCGAGGATAAAGAAGTCGGGAGTTCCCTCAACGAAGAACATGGCGAGGGTCGCAACAATTACAACGAGTGTGTTGATTCCCAACCAACGTCGGCGGTGCCCACCCTGGTCAGTCCGCTGACCAACGAGGGGAGCAAGAATGGCGACAACGATTCCACCGATGGCGAGCGCCCACCCGAGGTTTGCCGTCAGAGCTGAGCTAGCTGCGTTATAGACGCGCTCTTCGTAGCCGCCTTCGATCGTTACGCCGGGACGCGGCTTGTATGCCGCGACGACAAACGGATCAATGAAGTAGTCGGACACGATGTATCGGGCAAACACGAATGTCGTGATGAGCACGGAGAAGGCGGATGTGCCCCAGTCCCACAGTGCCCACGAAAGGGTCTGGTAGAGGGGGGTCTTGCGAGCTGGTTCAACGGCGTTGTTGGTCATGTGCCAACGCTAGTGGACGCGAATGAATTTCGACAGTACTTGTGGTGAACATTTTGAAACTTGAGCGACACCCGCGCAAGTTTTTCCACTTCGACTTGACAAAGTTATCCCCAGGGTGCAAACTTGACACATACCGACTCAAGTTCTCCGCCAAGGTAGAGCCTGAGCCCCCACAAATTCACCACTAAACCGTGGACAAAGGCCCGAAAGGGCGAAAAAGGAGAAACACAATGGCACGAGCTGTTGGAATTGACCTCGGAACGACCAACTCGGTTGTCGCGGTCCTCGAAGGTGGAGAACCCACCGTCATCGC